>WQUF01000473.1 GCA_009785875.1 Oscillospiraceae bacterium
CTGGAAGCCTTAATGAGCGTTTTCCATTCAGCAATCGATATGCTCTTATTTTCTTTAATATAATTCAAAAGTTCATTTTTTATCTTCTCATAATTATCCATCAATAATATAGTATCAGGAGAAGCTCTCACTATTTTATTTTCATAAGATAGATAATTTAATACTTCATTAACCTCCCTTTCATTATTATACTTATTAAAAATTGTGTCAAGTGGTGGGACTTCTGCTGGAGAATCTTTATAAAAATTTAATATATCATCTTTGATTTTTGTCTGAAGAGGGTTTAATGCTATTTTATGCCCCTTTAATGAAACCATATTTAAGCTTATGCTTATTTCAGAATCCTCTTCAATATTATCTAAAATATTCTCATATGCTTTGTTTGGAATCTTAAGCCCTAGCCTACTTTTAAGCTCTTCTTTTGAAATGCCACCTCTTAATGGATATGTTTTAAAATTGTTATTTATTACTTCAAGTATTTTATCGATGAAAACTTTATAATATTCTAAGGATATATAAAGATCTTCATTTCCGCTCTGAATTTTAATGACTTCCCCATTATCCACTAATCCTTTTAAAAGCTTCTTTAAATCATCCTCTAGAATTGCCATCTCCTTGTGCAGAGAAGTGAAATTAGGGAAACTGCTGCTCAATTTGTTAATCTTAGATAAAAGAATTCTATCAGGTTCCCCTTCAGACTTTATTTCAAGTTCATGAATCAGTTTTTCTGAAAATCTCTTAGCTTTATCAGAAAATGGCTCAATAACACGACCTCCACCTAAAAGATTCATAGGTGAATACTGCCTTATTATATATCTATCCCCGCTTAAGCACAAAATCGGTTCTTCTAATCTAAACTGAACCAAACCTTCTTCATCAGACTTTAATTCATCACGATCTATCAAAATCACTCTACCAACAGTTTCAGATGTGCCATGGTAGAATTTTATCCTCTGCCTGTTTTCCACTATTATATTTTCATCGTTTATTATCTTTAAACTGCAATTCACCATGTAAGTGCTCTCAGCAATATTAGGTCTAGACAATACATTTCCACGCTGGACATCTTCTTTTTTAACCGACGCAATGTTTATGGCTGCTCTTTCACCTGCAACCACCTCTTCAACCTTTTCCCCGTGAACTTCAAGGCTTCTTATCTTAGACTTAATATTCTGTGGATATATTTCAACATCTTCTCCTGTTTTTATGCTCCCTGAGATTACTGTTCCAGTTATTATAGTACCATGACCCTGAATTGTAAATACCCTATCGATAGGAAGCCTGAACTTCGATTTTATGTCCTTTCCTTCCACATTTTTTAAGCTTTCATCTATAAGCTTCTTAAGTTCCTCCAGACCTTCTCCTGTTTTTGAGGATACCCTTATTGAAGGAGCATCTTCCAAAAAGCTATTTTTAAAAAACTCTCTTACATCAGTTTCAATCAAATCTGCCCATTCTTCATCCACCATGTCCTTTTTGGTTAAAACTATGATGCCATTTTTAACGTCTAATAAGCTGAGTATTTGAAAATGCTCCTTAGTTTGAGGCATTACACCCTCTTCTAAAGAAATGATAAAGAGAACCAAATCGATACCAGAAATTCCTGCAAGCATATTCTTTAAAAATCTTTCATGACCTGGGACATCGACGATACCGACTCTTATCCCAGAAGGGGTATCAAAATAAGTAAAACCTAAATTAATCGAAATCCCTCTTTCTTTTTCTTCCTTTAATTTATCTGTGTCACGACCTGTTAAAGCTTTAATCAAAGTAGTTTTTCCATGATCGATGTGGCCACAGGTTCCTACTATTAAATGTTTCAACGTAAATCACCTTCAAAATCCTTAAAAAACTCATATATTTCATCGTAATCATCTTCAAATAAAGTTCTTGAGTCGATGACGATATTGTTTTCCTTAATCCTGATTACGATAGGGACTCTCCAATTTCTCAATTTTTTTTCAAGATCGAAAGCACTGACCTTTTTTGCTTTTATATTTAAAACAAAGCTCTTTATAAATTCTTCCGGAAGAGATCCCCCACCTATTGTAGATTGATCCTTGCCTATTGTAGTTTCAATTGAGCTAAAATTAGCAAGCATGTGCTTTAATCTCTGACAATTTTCAAATGTATCATTTATATCCATAGCTATCTTTTTAATGATAGGTACATCAGGCAATTCTTTATAATCAAAGTATTTTAATAAAGTGCCTTCAAGGGCTACAAGAGATAATTTGTCGATTCTAAACGCTCGGAGCAGATTATTCTTCTTCATCACATCTATATATCTCTTCTTACCAACTATTATTCCAGCTTGTGGTCCACCAACCATCTTATCTCCGCTGAACGATAAAATATCCACATCTTTATTAACCATATCCTTTGCTGAAGGTATTTTAAAATTAGTGACATCCAAGGGAACAAGGCTTGCACTCCCTATATCATTATACACTATTATATTCCGCTCTTTGCCTAATGCCACAAGTTCATCCACAGAAACCTCTTCTGTAAATCCAATTAATTTAAAATTAGATGGATGCACTTTTATAATGAGCCCAGTATTGTCACAAATAGCTTCTTTATAGTCTTGAATCCTTGTTCTATTTGTACAACCAACCTCTTTCAAAATAGCTCCAGATAATTTCATCACTTCAGGAACCCTAAAGGAACCACCTATCTCGACAAGTTCCCCTCTAGATACGATACCTTCTTTCCCAGAGCAAAATGTATTGAGTACCAGCATCACCGCAGCTGCATTATTATTGACTACTAGAGCACCCTCAGCACCAGTCAATTCTTTTAGCTTTTCTTCAACATGATCGTATCTCGATCCTCTTTCACCTAATTTAACATCATACTCTAAATTTGAATACCTGGTCGCAATCTCAAATACATATTTAGAAATATCTTCAGGAAGTGGACTTCGACCGAGATTTGTATGGACTATAACCCCTGTAGCATTGATCACTCTCTTTAAACTTGGTGCTTTATAAAAATTTACAAAATATTCTGCA
>WQUF01000474.1 GCA_009785875.1 Oscillospiraceae bacterium
ATAAGAGAAATGAGAGCTTGAATTTAGATATCGCCGATATTTTTAAACCAATAATCATCGACAGGGTTATCTTCACTATGATTAATAAAAAGATCATAAACGAAAAGACTCACTTTGAAAGCTCTGAGAACAATGGAGTGTATTTAAACAAGGAAGGCAAAAAGATCTTCTTAAAGTATATCGATGAGAAGATGTATTCAAAGATCACTGTGGATAATATTAGCGTTACATATTTAGGATTAATAAGAAGAGAGATTTTAAATCTTTTAAAGTATGTTGAGAAAGATGAACCGTACAAGCCTTTTAAATATTATTAGTGCGGAGGATTGATCTATGTTTGTGGTGTTTACTTATGATGTTAAAGCGATTAGGGTTTCAAAGATGAAAAAGATATGCAGAAAGTATTTGTTCCATATTCAAAACTCGGTGTTTGAAGGGATGATAACAGAAAGCAAATTGAACATGCTGAAGAGCGAGGTAGAGAAAGTAATCGATAAAAAAACAGATTCCGTTTGCATTTATAAGATCGAGTCTATAAAATACACTTCTAAGGAAATGATTGGGAAAATTAAAGTTTATGAAAATATTATAGATTGATGAAAATACTTTAAAGTGACGATGAGGGCTACTTTAAAGTATTTTTTTGTTTATTCTTTTAGTTATGGTTTTCACCTGATGAAGACAAAATTTATGAACAGACATTAGATCGTATCAATCTCTCATAGGTAAGGTTTTTACAACGGAAAGGTACTTGATTATAGCAAGTACTGCAAATAGTATCAATCTCTCATAGGTAAGGTTTTTACAATCTGACATTGCTAATAGAAAAAGAGTTCCGGAATCGTATCAATCTCTCATAGGTAAGGTTTTTACGTGCAGAATGGTTACATAATCGGATGCGTAATGTAGTATCAATCTCTCATAGGTAAGGTTTTTACAGAAGAGAACTTGTTCGTTAAAGAACATGATGAAGTTATCAATCTCTCATAGGTAAGGTTTTTACTTAGGGCGTGTAGTAAAAAAAATTTGGCCGTTTTGTATCAATCTCTCATAGGTAAGGTTTTTACGTAGCCACTGTTGGCTGGATTGTCTTGTTGATATTTTTAATGGTGTATCAATCTCTCATAGATAAGGTTTTTACCATTGTTATCGCACCGTTAGAAGTGGATCTTTTGAGGATGGTATCAATCTCTCATAGGTAAGGTTTTTACTGTTAATGCAGTAGCTGCAAAATTAAACTTACAAAAAAGTATCAATCTCTCATAGGTAAGGTTTTTACTTCCTAAGGTCGTAGCGGTAACAGTCTCACTGGTTAGTATCAATCTCTCATAGGTAAGGTTTTTACGGAACTAAGAAAGAAGTTAATTTCTATTTTAGTTGAGGTATCAATCTCTCATAGGTAAGGTTTTTACAACTGCATCTAAGCCATTCTCTAATTCTATTATAAACTATTCTAACCTATAATCAAGCTTTTCTTTATCAATTATTGGTCGATCTCTTTTTCTATAAAAATCCTAAGCTTGTTGATATTAAATGATTCTAAGAGTTTTATGATTTTTCAAAAATTTAGTTTTTTGATCAACCAATTTTTAATCACAAAAATCTCAATTTTTTAATGTTTTTTTCAATTTATAGTACTAAAACTATTGATACTAAATGATTTCGATTGACCAATTTATATACCTTATTCAACGAGGCTTACCTATTTAGTATTATTTTTAAGAATAATTCGCAGAGTAATCATTTCAAATCAAAATTAAACTTAAATAATTCGAAAAACTAAATATTAAAGCTTTAATTGAGCTTATAATAATTCTATTAAAACTAGTCAAAAAAGATAATTAACCGCCTCTGTTTCTGCCAAAGCAAGCGGTTACTATCTTAGTAAACAATCAGGCAAACAGCATCTGTATACTAGTTGCCTTTTTTGTAATTATATTATAAAAATTCTAATATGTCAAATTATAAAATTTATCTATCTGTTTCTATTATTAACCATTTTTAGAAATTTATAACTATATAAAAATATTATTCATACCAGCTACCAACTATTCAATGTCCATGATTTATCCCTCATAGGGCTTTACTAGCCACTAGTCACTTATCACTAGCAAGCTTAACATGTATCAATCCCTCATAGGTAAGGTTTTTACTTGGAGTAGTGAAGGCTATTTTCCCAAAAATTCCGGTGCGTATCAATCCCTCATAGGTAAGGTTTTTACTACTGCATCCAAGCCATTCTCTAATTCTATTATAAATCATTTTAACCTATAATCAAGCTTTTCTTTATTAATTATTGGTCGATCTCTTTTCCTATAAAAATCCTAAACTCATTGATAATTAACGATTCTAATGATTTTATTCTTTTTTCAAAAATTTAGGTTTTTGATCAACCAATTTTTAAGCCTAAAAACCACACTTTATACCAATTTTATAGAATTTATTATACTAAAACTGTTGGTACTAAATGGTTTCGATTGACCAATTTTCTTAACAACTCATAGATAGTAAATTTATTTATTTTATAAATTATATTGAACATTGATCTTAAATAGTATATCGTTAAACTAATATTTATATCTTTTTGAATATACAATAGACAATAGATAAAAAATTAATCACAGCCAATGATTCTTTTTATAAGGTTATTATTTAAAAATAATTTATAATTCTTGTTATAAATGTTAACAATGTAAATATATTAGACATAGGAGATGGTAGATGTGGGACAAACAAATATAAATATAAGCATTGATGAAGACTTAAAAGAAAAAGCAGAGTATCTTTTTTCTGAGTTCGGTATGAACATGTCAACAGCTTTCACTATTTTCGTAAAAACTGTTATAAGGCAAGGAAAGATACCTTTTGAAATATCAATTGTTGATGATTTTTATAATCCATATAATCAAGAATTTCTAAGAAAAACGATTGCAAATAAAGATCACAACGAACCAGTGATAAAATCCATTGAAGAATTAGAGAGTATGACTAATGAATAGAAAATTATCATTT
>WQUF01000475.1 GCA_009785875.1 Oscillospiraceae bacterium
GATGCTGCCATCTTTTAGAGTAATTTGCATAATTTAACCTCCTTTTAAAATAAAAAACCCGTCTCCGAATAATGAGACGAGTCACCGTAGTTCCTGTTAAATTCATGATATCATCAATTAAATTTATTGTCAACCAAATATTCTTTATTTTTGGCATAGTTTTTTAGAGGTTTAAAATAATTGTATTTGTAGAAGAAAGCTCTATCTTCAAAGACCTTCTTAATAGTATCCAATATTTCAGTATTTAAAGCATTTTCAGTTCCATATACAAATACATATTTAGGACACTGAGTTATAAGTCCTGAAATTATCAGATCTTCTGCCTTAATTATCTCAGTGCACTCTAAGGTGTTAAGCCCAGTTGAAAAAAGCTCTAATATATCCTCACCATATTTGTTTTTAATCAAATATTCACCATTTTTCTCAACTAAAATGTGAACTTCGTCTAATTTATTCTCTTGCATCTCAACGAAATATTTTAAAAGCTTTATGAATTCATTGTATTCTTTTTCAATCATAAATCTTTCAACCAATTTATTCACTGCAACTTCCAATTCGTCGTCTATCTTCTTGGATCTAAATTTTATAAACCCTTCTATGTTTAATTCATCATATTCATCGAAATAATTTACAATTATATTTATGATGTAATTCTTTGTGTTGATAAAAAATATGCTATCATCATCTATTTCATATTCCTCATTTAAGAGGATATCTTTATACATATTCTCTATTTCAGCATAATCGTTGTAATTCAAATACATATAATTGTTTTTCAAATACTTCTTTAATTTTGTATTCATAAAATTATTTATTATTATTTTGTAGATTATTACTGAAAGATATAATTTAAATTTATTTTTCGGCTCTTTTACTTCTCCTTTGTAAGAAAATCTAACTTTATTCATATTATCATTATTTTCATTTTCAGTGCTGACAAAAAATTTATTTTTGGTATATAAATATTCTATTAAATTATCTATCTGTGCTTTTATAAAATCTACTTCTTCTTGATAGTTTAACGTATATAAGTACATTTAAACACCTCTAATCTAATTTTGTTTTAAATAATTTTCATATCTAGTATGTGTTTTAATGTTCTCTATATACATTTTTTATTTTGACAATTATCCCGGTAAAAATCCTCAGTCACTATTATTATTTAAAAAACTATTGAGGCTATTTATTCCTTGTTTAAATGCCTCGCCAGCTTTTTCCAGAAGTTCTTTATTATCGTTATTTATTCCTTGACTAGCATTTTTTGCACCTTCATCCAAATTTTTCAAGCATTCGTCCATTTTATTTTTAATGTCCTTATTGTTTCCAGAAATATTTTTTTGCATTGCATCGTTGACTTTTTGCTCTAAAGAATTAAATCCAGTGATTAACGTTTGCTTATTTGCTTTAAAATTAGCGGTGTCACTTAAAAGAACCTGTAATTCATTTAAATTAGCTGCAATATCTTCTAACATTTGATCATAATCGTTTATGCTTACTGAATTTTCATCTGCGTTTTTGTTACAGGCAAAAAAAGATAATGAAAAAACAAAAATTAAAACTACTAATAATGCTCTTTTATAAATCATAATGCTCTCTCTCCAAATCTAATAGATATTTTTTAATATGTAATCCACCAGCATAACCAGTTAAATTTCCATCTTTTCCAATGACCCTATGACAGGGTATTATGATAGGAATTGGGTTTCTACTGTTTGCATTTCCACAAGCTCGCGTCTTTTTTTTATCACCAAGTGATATGGCTTCATCTTCATAAGAAATGGTACTGCCATATTCTATTGTCTTAAGAACATCCCAGCATTTCTTTTGAAATTTTGTACCATCAGGATCCGTCTTGACTTTAAATTCTTTTAAATTTCCATTAAAATATTCATTTAATTCATCTAGAGCTTGGTTTAAAATTTTGTTGTCTTCTCTAGCTTCAGCTTTTACATTTAAAACTTCATCCATAAATAGAACCCTCTTTAAACTATTTTCATCTGCAACTAAAGTGAGTCCACCAATTGGGCTTTCCATTTTTTTGTAAAATAACATTTCTTCACTTTCCTCCAAAATTTGATCTCATATCTTAATATTAACCATAAAATTAAATTTCTTCAACCCAAATCTTATAAAATAATGAAATTTTGATTTAAGATATCCATAATTAGAATATGCTCAGGATTATTTTTTGTGATTTTATTATTTATTATAAATATGCACAATAGGGCTATTCCTTGCATAGAGTAATATATAAATTAGATTTGGAGGATTTATTTATGAGAAAGAATAAATACGTTCAAGATATCGACGATAACCCTTTTGGTGAGGATCTTATTCCTGGATACTATGTTGAAAATGATCCAAGAAAACCTAAGATAGAAGCATTTTACTTTCCCCAAACCGAAGAACAAGTAGAAGAAGATAGTATCTTTAAAGAAAAAGTCCTGAAAAGAAGAACCCGTAACTTTAAAGAGGGCGTGAATATCTTTGAAGATGTTCAAAAAATAGATATAGGTCTAATGCAAGATGCGCCAACAAATTGGACTTATCTACCTCTTCCAAACGATGCGCAGCTAATATCTTTGATGAACTCGCTAGAAAGCATCGGTTTAATAAATCCAATAATTTTGCTAAAGCACCCAAATTACGATTATTACACTATTCTAGAAGGAAAATCGAGAGTGCTTGCTTTAAAGAACTTATATGATCGGGACCATTTGGATAAATATAGATACCCACTTTGCTGTATACTGGATTCAGAAAAAGTAGATGAATATTTTCTAAGATCTATGATACTTGATTTAAACTTTAGATATAGGAACATTCCCCAGGATGTATTCATCAGGATGATTCTGGATAGGCATGCTCTACTCAAAAAATCAAAGAAATTTAGAAGAGAATCCAATGTAGCTGAGCTTCTTGCTGAAGAATTTTTGATGTCTACTTCCAGCATATACAATTACTTGGTCTTAGAAAAATTATCTGAAGAGGTAAAGACGCTTTTGTATGAAA
>WQUF01000476.1 GCA_009785875.1 Oscillospiraceae bacterium
TCTTGAGAATGTTTAAGTTCAGCATCAGAAATAGCACGGAAAACACCGGCAACTCCATGATAACCTTCTGCATCAGCTGCATCTGCAAATTTAAGATATTTAGCATTAGCTGTCATTTCTCCTCTTACAGCATACATTAGATCGTCTACCGTCTTGGTTGTCGCTAATATAACAGGCTTATAAGTTGGAGCTGCAGTTGATGGGCTACTTGCTAATGTAAATGCGTTACTACTACTTAAAATTTGCAGCAAATTGTTGATCGAACTGCTATTAACAGCATAAGTGGTAGTTTGCGCAAATGCAGTTACACCAGTACAAAGCATAGCTAAAACCAAAACAGAAAGGAATTTTTTCATAACATAACCTCCTATTAAATGTACTAAATTTAAACTACATAAGGATTCAAAAATTTAAAAGGATTTCCTTTTAAACTTTTATTCAAGAAAAGTACTTGCTTCATTGCAGACATTGAAAAGGTAAAAATATATGTAGCTAGATACAATTACATATAAATTTAACATTTATTATAATATTTTTTTCAAACTAATACAATAACTAAATAAAAATAATTTTTGTTTAATATACCTTACTAAATGAGTATATTTATCATAAAACCCTAAAAAGTTTATATATCTACTATTTCAGGAATAATTTTACTACAATTTGTTATTTATTTTTAAAAATATTTTATAAAAAAGCTACTGTTTTTTATTCAGTAGCTTTTTTAAAATAAAATTACCCCTATTAGGGGTAATTTTTAGTTTTTTTATAATTTTGATTCTAAATCTAAAGAACCGGCTTCATTCTTAAATTTTTCATAGTCCATAAGTATGTAAACGGGTTTATTGTTTTTTAAAACTACAAGTGATTTTTGTTCATTCAAGCGTTTAATAACATTTGAAAAGTTTTGATTTACTTCTGAAATAGAAACCATATTGTCTGAATTTATTAACATTAATGCTAGCCTCCTATTTAATTACTATTTATTACAATTTTTAACCGTTTTTGGAATTTTTATTCAATTTTAAATAAAAATTTTTTCAAATAATTTTAGTTATAAATTAAATAAAAGTAGCACATTTAAAGCAGTGACAAAAACTCCAATAAGCACAAGAATGATATATAAAATTACTTAGTTCTTTTTAAACTCTTCACAAGTCTCTTATTCACGCTCTCAATATTCCATTTCTCATAGTGCTGCATCTTGCCCCACTTAACCATTTCATCGTATTCTGGGTTATCCTTATCATTAATGATCTCAAGAAAATCCTTAAAGCCAGTATCTCCCCCAACGTCTTCAGGTGGAGAATCCCCTTTTCCATCAGTGCAAGTTGCATAATTAAATTCATAATCCTCAACTACCCTGACAAGATCGCAAAAAACTTCCCACCCATCTCCAAAATCATAAGCATACAATATTTTCTTATATTCAGGGATAAATTTTTCAAGTTTTATGCTCTCCTCATACACATCTATATAATCTGGAGGATCAACATCCTTCCCCATCGCTATAAGTGCTATCCCTCTTGGTTCCTCTTCTTCGTTAAACACAGTGAATTCATGAAGATGATAATTAAACCATCCAAACACATCCTGTAAAACAAAATGAAACTTTTTAAAGGTTATACCCGCTGGCACTATTATATTTCTCCACACATCATAGTCCATTAAATTCATTTGCAGCTTAAATTCATAAGCTTTATTTGCTTTAGCGATTTTTTGATCATAATTACCTGAATCTTTCTTCCCAAACTCATCAAAATATTTATGTGCGAGATCTATAGGTTTATAAAAACTGTCACCTACTCTTACAGTATATTTTAAGTAATCTTCATTACTTAGTTCTTTTGGTTTTATGTTTACACTATTAGGGCCTACCCAGCGAGCGTCTTCAATGACCAAGTTGAGGGTGGCAATGATGGATCTATCATCAGTTTTTGTGTAGATTATTTCCTTACTAGCAATATCCATATATTTTTTAATAATATCTTCACCGATTTTACATAGAGCCAAGTTTTCTCTAATAGCATCTAAAATAAGAGAATCAAGTTTCTTAAAATCTGCAGCCTTTAAATCACGAAGCACAATTATCATCCTCGTGGCATCGTTTATTAAATAGACAGCCTTCTTCCTATTTGATATCTTTATATTTGAGTGCCAAGAAAAAAGAGGATCTATATCTTGAATCTCAGATGGCTTTATTTTCATCTCATCTAGCAATTTTTTTGTACTTTTTATCTGTAACATTATGCACCTCCATATTTTAATTATTACATTTTTATTGCATAAATAACACAATTTCCATAAAAGAAATTGAAAAAAAATATGCTTTATATTAAAATGAATGTATGTTCTATATTTAGTAAACTCAAGGTGGTGAAATAATGTCTAAACCAAGCAAATTCCTAGGTTTCTTTAAAGCAATGCTTCATAATAACTTCGAAGAGAAGGATAATTTACCTTTAGATAACCCAAAGAGTTCCAATATCAATAATATAAATCTAATGGATAAAAAAATTCCTAAAAAAACTACCTCATTAGATTATAATCCACTTAGAAAATTGCTCTGTTGGGGCTACGATAAATACAATAACCCAAGCTTCTTGATATTCTACGGTAATCACAAGTTTAAAAAGACTAATTCAAATGGAAACGAATTTGAAGATGATGTGGCCTATACAGATTATGCTGTATTTCATGGTAAAGAAGGTCATTTTCCTTCCTTTGAATCTATAAGGATCTTGTATAACTCAAAAGATTCTAGTAAAAAAATGTTTTATAAAAAAGATTCCCCAACATATTATTGGTACAATAGAGACGAAGGAAAAGCTTTAAAAAACTTTAAAAGCCTTAAAAATAATTCAATTTCAATTCCATATTTTACAAGTTTAATATATAAAGATCATATAGATATAATTCTCTCAAAAAATATCCATTTTGATGATTTTACATTAGTAGATAACCCTTTAGATATGCTCAAGTTAAGCGATGATCTTGTGGAATAT
>WQUF01000477.1 GCA_009785875.1 Oscillospiraceae bacterium
TATTCGCATTTCTTTGGTAAATCTAGTAGAATCAACTGTCTTACTTTATCTTTGGTACTGTGGCATCATCTCCTTTCTACCTACACAAATTAGGCTAGTTCAAATGTTGTTATTTTATTATAATCGTCGCTTTTTATTAGATCTATGGTCTCCTGAGTAACAAAGCCATTTCTTAAATATAGATCCATCTGAACATCGCTTAAATTAACACTTAAATATTTGTTTATCTCACCATTTTTAGTTGTTTTATGCTTTTTAGCCATTCCTGCCCGAATATAGCTAAGATCAGTTAATAACTGTTCCAATTCTATATGGTTGACTCTCAGAGTGATAGTAGTATATTCAGGAACCGTCTGCTCTGCTTTTTTGATTTTTCTATTTATCTCAAGTTGATCTCTCACTGAATCCGGTGAAGCTACCTTAATGTCAAAACTATTTTTATTTTCTTTTTTGCTTGGACTAGCAATCATATCTTTCAATAAAGAAACATTGTTTATTTGACGCCCAAGCTTACCTATGAGTATATCCTGAGTCTCTTTGTCTTTGACTAAGGATAAAATCCTAGCTGCTTCTCTGCTCATGTAGTCATTATATAATAAGTCCAGAGCATTATCAGATAAATTCTTAAAACCTCTTAGGGTATTTGTGTTAGTCCTGGATATGTCCATTTTTTTAGCGATTATATCCGTTAAATTCATTTGATTTTTGTATTTTTTGTTTTTGGAGAGTGCAGCGTCGAGAGCTAGAACAGCTTTAATTTGAGTATCCTTTGGCATTTTTCTGTAAGTTAAATTCGTAGATAACACTATGCCTTGAATTATAGAAGGATCAGTAGCTGGATCCAGGACTCTGCAAGGAATTCTATAATAATTTGAATCAAATGATTGATCATAAAGCTTTTTTAAGGCAGCAAGTCTCGATCTTCCAGAGACTACAGTATACTTATCGGAATCCTTGCATTTTATAACAGTGAGTGGCGAAAGCACGCCGAAAATTTCCAGCGATTCCATGAGATCAAGGAGTTCTTCATCGCTTGGACTTGGAAAGAAATTTATTGAACTGCCTATATCGACTAAATCAGGAAGATCGATATATTGGAGTTCATTTGAAAAATTAGCAATAGTGTCTAAAAATACATCACCGGTTTCGGGTTTTAGTGCAGCAGAATTTGGAGTATAATCTATATTAAAATCCTCTTTTTCAGCAAATTCCTCCATCCCTTCATCATTTAAACTCCAGTTTTCAAGTGGTTCTTCCTTTTCAATAGAATCAAAGTTCCATTCCTTAAGGACTTCTTCCTTTTCAAAATTATCAGAATCCATAATTTCCTCCTGTAAATATTAAAATTCATTCCTTTATATTTATATTCAGAATGGTACTAAAAAGAACAACTTTATATAGAAAAAAATACTAATAATTTTTTCTATTTGGTAAAAAATAAATCCAGGTGATGATTTTATGTTTATCGTAATAATAAGGACATTTACATTGTATTTTATCGTAATATTTATCATGAGGATAATGGGAAAAAGGTCCATTAGCCAATTTGAACCATATGAGCTTGCGATTACCTTAATGATTTCTGAGGTCGCTGCGCTTCCAATGCAGGATATGAGAATACCAATTTTGCATGGCATTGTACCTATAATTACTCTGGGTTTTTTTCAGGCAATGCTTGCTTTAATACAATTGAAGTTTAAAAGGGTAAGGTTTATTTTAAATGGAAAACCTAGCATAGTCATTAGAAATGGTGTAATTGATGCAAAAGAGCTAAAGGATTTAAGGTTTAGCATCGATGATCTCATGGAAGAAATAAGGCTGATGGGATACTTAAATGTAGAAGATATACAAATCGCAATTCTAGAAATAAGCGGTCAATTATCTGTATTTCCAAAATCTTCTAAAGCTCCATTAGAGAGAGAGGATTTAAAAATTAAAAAATCGGAAGATTCTATACCAATAACATTGATCATGGATAGAAAAATATGCCATGAAAGCCTTAAAGTATTAAATAAAGATGAAAATTGGTTATTGAATAAATTATATGAAAAAGATATAAAATCATATAAAGATGTTTTTTTAGCTATACTGAATTCATCAGGTAATTTGTATATCCAATTGGCTAATAAATAGGGGATGATTTATATTAAAAACACAATGATAATCAGCATTGTATTTTTTATCATGTTATTTTTTATATATTTTAGTGAAAAAAGCATAAATATAATATTAAGTAATTTCGAAAAAAAACTAGATGAAATTGAGTTATTATTGAATGATAAAGAGTATGAAACTGCTACTACAAAATCTAACGAACTATACGATTTGTGGAAGAAAGAAGTGGTACACATTCATATGATTTTAAATCATTCAGATACGAATGTCATGACCGAAGAGATACTGAAACTTACACAGTATACTGAAGAAAAAGAAGATGCTGAAAGTCTTGCTTCTCTCCACCATGTTAAAAGTCTAATAGATAGAATAATAAATGGACAGTCTATAAGTGCAGAAAATATACTATAACTAGAAAAAAAAAATTTTTTATTGTATAATTAATAATGAATTTATATAGTAATAATTTGGGGGAACATTTAATGTGCTTTAGAAAAAAAGCTTGGCTTATATCAATAGTTTTGATCATAGCTTTTACTTTTGTATCTTGTTTGAATGATGGAATTAGCAAGAATTACAATGATGCAAAACAATACTTTTTATCAGGAAACTACGATTCTGCATTGAAAAGCATCGATGTAGCAATAGAAAAAGATAATAAACAAGCTGCATTTTACTTACTTAAAGCATATATATTATACAAAAGCTCAGCACCTTTAAATGATGTAATTGCTCAGTGTACTAATGCATTAGAAATTGATGAAAATAACATTGAAGCTAAAATATTAAAGGCTAATTGTTTAGCTGAAAATAAAGATAATAGTTATGAAGCTATTATGGAAGATATTACATCTAAAACTTATGAT
>WQUF01000478.1 GCA_009785875.1 Oscillospiraceae bacterium
GGTACAATCAAGCCAGTGATGATGATTGCCAGAATAAGCCCTTTCGCCTCAAACTCACTGCTAGCTGTACTTGTATATTGAGTTAACCAGCTTTGTGGAAGTATGAAGTTAAACAGATTGTCCGCAAAGCAAACCCCAATGGCAAGTATGGCAACAAAGAGGAAAGTCTGCTTCGGCATCGGATTAAACCAGATGCGTTTCATAAAGTTTTGGTGTCGTACCTTGAAAACAATAAACACAATCAGAAAGAAAACTACTACAGCAGCTAAGGTTATATACAACCAGTTGGAAGTCAGAGCATCGCTCAATTTCTGCGTCAGTACGTCCTTATCCACCGATCCTCCACCACCATGACTGATTCCATAACTGATTCCATAGATTATCCCATAAATAAACGGGATCACTTGAAGTAGCAACCAGTACAAAACCGGGAAGAACAGCGAAACGATAAACACTTTAAAGGCATTTTCCTTTTTTATAGTAGACATATATATCTCTCCTTCATTGAAATTACTAATTCTATTTAATGCTCCAGTATAGTAATCATGCTTATACCTTCTTTCTTCAAGCTTTACTTTATAATACCAATAGTTGTTTCTGTGAACATTTTTAGCGCAGTTTCTTTTGGGACAATCGGTATGCGATTCTTTCTCTAATTTCTGTACGTGCAAACCATATCCATGACGCTACACTTAAGACTCCACTGATTAAACACATCCAAAACAAGCTGACGTTGTGCGGATAAATCTCTATACCATCGGGAACGATTAATGATTCTCCACTACTAGTCGTAGAAACAAGTGTTTCCTTGATTTTCATAAGCTCGTTTGATACTTCAAGCTGAGTTGCATCCGGTTTCATATTCTTTAGTTCAGTTTGTGCAGATTTCAAATTCGAGTACCAGTATGTTATGTCGTTTTTTGGCTGTTTAAGAATTATAGATACTTGTCCGCTGGTAAGATTGTGGTCTTCAAGATACTTAATAGCAGTATCCAGATTTGATGAAGCAAGTGAAATTGAATTTGCTGTTGCCGCACGTTGTAGATACTGCCCACATCCGAGATTAAATTGAACATATGATACAATGCGGATGATAGCCCAAACGACGAAAACCAACGCAAATAAAATTGCACACAGTAATGTTACTTTTTTTATAATATTGTAACCCTCTTTCTTAATATTATTCTTCTTAAATCATTGATCTTAGTATAGAAGAAACCATCAAATATATAAATTGCTTTTAACACCCTCTTTTGTTGCTTTGTGTTGCTTTGCATTGCTATTTGATATATAATTATAAGAATAAATTTTTAAAGGGGATATTTTTAATGGACAAGGAGCTTTCGGTTTTATTGATTGAAGACGATCCCTCCGAATGTTTCGCAATCAGCAAATACATCGATAGTTTGGACGATATACTGCTTTCCGGTGTAACAAATAATTCTGCCAAAGCAATAGAGCTGGTTTGTGAATTATTGCCTGACGCAGTGATATTGGATTTGGAGCTGCATTTGGGAAGCGGTAGTGGTCTTGCGTTTCTCCAGGAACTCAAGCAAATAGAGCTAAATAAAATTCCTTATATTTTAGTGACGACTAACAATACAAGCTCAGTGACATATGAACAGGTCCGTTATTTAGGGGCTGATTTTATCATGCCTAAATGGCAGGCTGATTACAGTGCAAAAACCGTGGTTGAATTTCTCCGCTCAATCAAAGATAAGCTAAAAAGTAAAAAGAAGTCAACCAGGATTCCATTTGAACTGTCAACCCCAGAATCGTCAGATCAAATATCAAAAAAGCTTGAAGAAAGAATAACCAGGGAGATGGATTTAATCGGCATCAGCCCAAAAGCAATCGGCAGAGATTATATAATCGAAGCGATCCAAATTCTCGTTAAAGCTCGCATGGCTAACATAACCTTTGTCATAGCTGCTAAACACGGAAAAACAGAACCAAGTGTGGAACGCGCCATGCAGAATGCCATCAATAAAGCCTGGCGCACAGCCGATACAGAAGACTTAAAGAGGCTATACACCGCACACATTCCATCTGAACGAGGGGTTCCCACAGTTACCGAATTCATTTACTATTATGCACAAAAAGTAAGGACGAATAGCTGAAATTTTAACAGAAAGAGAGATAAATATGGACGCCTCCTTTATTAAGCATCTTGGTATAATCGCTGTGAGCGTATATAGCTGTATAAAAATATTAAATATCAAAAAAATATCACTGTATAAATATGTTTGGATAGGTGTTTTTGTCATATTGTCAACCTTTTTATCCTATTATGAAAAGGCAATATCAGATGAATTGTACGCAAACATAGCATATATATGTACCAACTTTGCATTGTTAACTGTTCTCTTCAAGATAATATTCCGTTATCGCTGGAGTTTGACAGTCACAGTAGCGGTTTTTTCATTTGCGATGAGCATGCTCTTTTTTATGATTGCTAATGTTTTGGTCGCATTTATCATTGGATTTTTCTTTGCAGATGTTTTTGGCGTAAAAAATACCGATAGTTTCGATTTGCATCACTCCCTAGCTGGTTATTTACAGGTATCGGTTACTTTCGCATTTCAAGCCATAGTGGCGGCTTTACCATACCGATTTAAGCGGCTGAGAAACGGATTCCCGTTTTTAAAACAAAAAGGTGCTGGCTTTTTCGCAATCCCTCTCAGTTTATTTATCTTATTTTTTGCAACCATCCCGGGTTTAAAGTTTTTCAATGATTTCACTATCATTTTTTCTTTAGTTTGTCTAGGTATAATCAGCATTATAGGATTCATTTGGTGGCGGGTCAGCGTTACACAGGAATATATCAAGTTTCTGCAGGGAAAAGAAATTGAGGAAGCGAAAAAGACAATCGCTCTGGAAAGTGAGAAAATGGAACTGTTGAAAGAACGGAATCAGTTTCTGGCAGGAGTAATACATAGAGATAACAAACTGCTCCCTTCCCTTTCGCTTGCTGTGGA
>WQUF01000479.1 GCA_009785875.1 Oscillospiraceae bacterium
ATATGACCGGGATACAAAGACAATGGTACCTGATACAATGGAGAGGAAAATAGAGAGGGCTTTAGACAGAGCTCCAAGGACTACAACAATTGTTTTACATGTGGATTCAAAAGAAGTTGAAGGGGTATTAAAGGCTTTAATTCCATTGAGAGCGAAGGCAGTTTCGAAGTATCAGACTTTTAAAGATGGCGAGATAAATAAATATTTCAAGGTGATTTTAAACGACAGCCACATGGAACAGTATTTAAAGAAAGGGTGGGTTACTAAAGGGACTATCGATTTGGTAAGAAGCTCCGATTACAAAGAAGTAATCAAACACGCCTAAATTTTGAGGGTAAAGAGGGGGTAGATAGAAGAAAAAATATTAAAAAAAAATCTATTTAAGTTACCGTTGCGTCTGGTTACCTAAGGAAGAATAATTGAATAGAGGTATTGGTAATAAAGGGTTAGCCTTTTTTTAAAAAATAAAAATTAGGCTTATTTGTGCTGTGGTTTTAAAAAAAGGTTAAAATGTAAATAAATAGTTAATTTTATTGAATAATACAATAAGTAATAACGTATTAAGAGTTTATACATATATTTCTAAATAGAGGTCAAAAGGATGTGAATATATGTTTTAATTATAAAATACTAATAAAAATTTACTTTTATTCCTTACAGCGGTTTGACTTAATATAAGTAATATTATCCCAATAATAACCGAATTTTTAATTGATATTGCTTAGTTCTCATTTATTTACGTTTTATCAAACCGCTGTAATCCATAAATAGCATTTTATACTTCAACTAATTATGCTATACTTGAATCAATAGAAAAAGATAGGAGTGGGTACAATGACTGAAACTACAAATTTGAGCGTATGGATAGATCGTGATTTAAAAGAAGGTAATAGCTGGGGGGTGGAAAATTATGGAGAGTGGCGATAGAGAACTTATAGATACCCGATTGTATGACGATGTTAGGGAAGTGCTTCAACTGGCGCGTTCAAAAACGTATTCCGCTGTGAACTATGCTATGGTTGAGGCGTATTGGAATATAGGAAAGCTGATATTTGATACTATTGGCACAGATGGACGAAGTGAGTCTGGTAAGCAATTGATGAAATATTTGTCAGATAGATTAACTATTGATTTTGGTAAAGGCTTTGACGAGAGTAACTTGCGTTATATGCGCAAGTTTTATTTGACTTTTCCCAATCTAAACGCACTGCGTCACGAATTAAGTTGGACACATTACCGAATGATTTTAAGAGATGAAATAATAGGTAAAGAACCAGGGCAAACACCACTCGATATAGTAAAAGATCCGTATGTATTGGAGTTTCTTGGCCTTCGCCAGAATAACGACCTTTATGAAGCGCAGTTAGAACAAGCACTAGTGACTCATATTCAGAAATTCCTACTGGAACTTGGGCGTGGGTTTACATTTGAAGCACGCCAGAAGCTAATCAGCTTCGATGGGGAACACTATTATATCGATCTTGTTTTTTACAATTATTTACTCAGGTGTTTTGTTTTAATTGACTTAAAGACAGGTCGTCTGACGCATCAAGATCTCGGTCAAATGCAGATGTACGTCAATTACTATACTCGTGAAATGATGAACGATGGCGACAACCCTCCTATTGGCATATTACTCTGTGCAGACGAAAGTGAATCAGTGGTAAAGTATACCCTGCCAGAGGATAACACTCAAATTTTTGCTTCGAAATACAAGCTTTATTTACCTACGGAGGAAGAACTGTGTCGTGAGATAGATACAGGACAGCGACTGATTGCCGAAACGATAAGAATTGAAGATGAGACAGATTAAATTTAAAAAAAGTGAGGGATAAAAATGAATATTCTAGCAATCTGTGGAGCGGCTAATAAGAACCGCAATACTGCGACAATGCTTAAAAATGCATTTGATGGCGCAATGAGTGTACCCGGAGCCGTCGGTGAAATAATATACCTGTATGATCTTAATTTCAGAGGATGTATTGGTTGCCACTCCTGTAAACTGCTCGATGAGAAAAGGCTCGGCCATTGCTCTGTGCAAGATGGTTTAACCCCAGTATTAGAGAAAGCTATAGATGCTGATGTGCTGCTCATCGGTTCGCCTATATATTTCAGCAACATAACAGGAGAGACACGCTCGTTCTTAGAAAGATACTTATTTCCAAGCATAACCTATAACAAAGATCGCACACCATTATATCCAAAACGTACCAAAATTGGCTGGGTTTTTACCATGAACGCACCAGGCGAGTTTTACAAGGATTTTTTCGGATCGCTTACTAACATGACAAACCGCATGATAGGCGAATCCGAATATGTTATGGCTTACCAAACACAGCAATTTGATGATTACTCAAAATATGCTGCAACAATGTTTGATGCTGACATGGTTAAAAAGCGTCATGTGGAACAGTTCCCTAAAGATTGCGAAGTTGCGTTTAATATGGGTAAACGACTTGCTGAAAGGATATAACATCACCGAGCAATAAATGTCATGAAAGTCATTCGTATTTGATCTATACTTTAAATAGACAGGAGATGAGTGAATGAATACAGTAAATTGCATACAGAGAGCAATTGATTTCATAGAAGACAATATTTATGATGATTTAAAATTTGATATAATTGCATCCCAAGCATACATGTCGAGCTTTCATTTTCAAAGAGTTTTTTCCGCAATCTGCAGTATAACACTTGGTGAGTATATTCGCAATCGCAGGCTTACTCTTGCTGGTGTGGAATTAAAAAATTCAAGTAACAAAATCATCGATATTGCATATAAATATGGATATGAGAATCCTGAAAGCTTCTCTCGAGCTTTTACACGCTTCCATGGATTTTCTCCTCTAATGGCACGTAGTCAAAAGGGTAAAATCTATTCATTTGCTAAAATATCTGTCCAATCTATTTTAGGAGGGAAACAGATGATTCAAAATCTAGAGGAAAGAGGATATACTGTTAAAGAAAATGGTCCAGT
>WQUF01000480.1 GCA_009785875.1 Oscillospiraceae bacterium
CCCCCAAATTATTATATTTTTTTAATTAAATTAAAATATATTAAATATTATATCATATATTTTCTAATTTAAAAAATGAATAATTTGGAAACAGATTTAGGAAATTTTAACGCCTTCTTCTATTATTTCCTTGCAATAATAAGATAAGCCTAAGCAAGTTCATTAAAGATGTGAGCATTGCAGCCACATAAGTTAAAGCTGCTGCTTGGAGCACTTTTTTAGCGCCATCGTATTCTTCACCCTCTAAAAGCGAATCATTTTTAATTGTCTTAAGTGCTCGTGCACTCGCATTGAATTCAACCGGCAATGTTAAAAGCTGAAACAAAACCACTGTGCTAAATAAAATAATGCCTGCTATAGCTAAAGTGTTGTTTACGAGCCAAAGTCCTACAAATGCAAGAACCAAACCAATTGATGATCCTATGTTCGTCACTGGTATTATTGCAGCTCTTAGTTTAATTGGCACATAATGCTCAGCATATTGTACAGCGTGTCCTGCTTCATGACATGCTACTCCAACAGCAGCAACAGAAGTGCTCTGATATACACTATCGGAGAGCCTGATAACATTAGTCCTGGGATCGTAGTGATCAGTTAAATTACCTTGAATGGGTTCTACTCTAACGCCATAAACTCCATGAGAATTTAAAACCCTCGTAGCTGCATCTGCTCCAGTCAAACCTCTGTAATTTCTAACTTGACTATATCTTTTAAAAGTAGAGTTTACTAAAAACTGTGCCCCTAAAGATATCAAAAAAGCTGGTATCACTAAAATAAAATACGATATATCCATTTTAATCCTCCTCTTTAAAAACTTCGTTTATTTTGCTTGCCACGCTATCATAGTCTTCTGAATTAATCTCATGTCCTGCGCCTTCCATTGGAAAAAATACAGATCCTTTTATGTCTTCACTCAGCATTTTTCCAGTTTTAAACGGCACGACTACATCTTCTGTACCATGTACTATAAGTGCTGGTACTTTAATTTCATTTATTTTCGAAAGATAATCCATCGCATCTTCATCCAGTTTAACAAAAAAGTGATTTAATCTGCTGTTATAATCTATTGCTCTTTCAAAATCCAATTTAATCATTTCTTTTATATGCTTTTCATCGTGAGGACGGCTGCTCTTATTTGTAGTCTCCCATTGCTTAAAAGCATATTCTAAGATTTCTTCATCGCTTTCTGGTTTAAATTTCTCATATTCTTTTAAAAATTTTTCAATGCTATCAGCCTCACCTTTTAAATTTTCTGATTCCTTTTTAATATAAGCAGAAGCTAAGAGAATTATTCCGTTTACTCTGTCAGGATGCTTTGTTGCAATTATTTGAGCTATTAAACCTCCCATAGACATGCCCATTATTATGGATCTTTCAATATCATATGCATTTAAGATTTGAATCGCATCATCAGCTAAATCAAAAAATGTATATTCAGGTTTAAGTGGAAGATAAGTAGTGGATTTTCCAGTATCTCTAAGGTCATATCTTATCACAAAGAAACCTTTTTTAGCAAGTTTATAGCAAAATTCCTCCTCCCACCACAGCATAGAGCTACATGCTCCCATTATTAAAAGTATTGCAGGGTTTTCTTTAGATCCAAAACTTTCAGTATATAATTCAATGTCGCCGAAATATATTATTTTATTCATTTTCTTCTCCTTAATTATCTGTGCCAATAATTGTATGTCATCTTCATTGGTTTTAAGTATCAATAATCATCTCAATTATATTATATCCAAATGCACAAATAATTGTAACACAAAATATTTATTATTTTAGATGCAACTTTTACCTTTTACTTTAATAAGATAATATATAAGAATTTTGTTGAGAGGTGGACTAATGTATAAAAGTAAATTTGACCCATACGAAAAAGGTTATTATGGAGAAGACTTGCGCCCTAAGCTTTTACTTAAAAATGTCACATGTGAAAGCATCGATGTTTCTCTTTCCCATTCAAATCTTACTCCTGAAATTGCTCAGAAAATCGCTGAAAATCAAAAGAAGATGGAAGCTTTAAAGGCAACATCAGTAAATGAAAAGCCTAACTTTTATGATAACCTTCAAATGATTCCTACTGCTATAATAGAAGATATGCCCGAAGGCTGGAATCTATTCGATACTCCAAAAGACGCTGAACTTATGGACTTAATGCGCTCAATTGAGTCTGTAGGCTTAATCAATCCGATTCATGTGATGCTTACATCCTCTGGTGCCTATTGTATCATCATAGGAAGGTTCAGACACCTTGCTTATCTGAATCTTTTAAATATCACAAAAAATAAAATCTACGAAAAAATTCCTGCATACGTGATAAATGAACATGATGTAGATGAATTATACATCAGAAATATGATATTTGAGTCAAATTTTAAATTTCGAAGCATTTCAAAGTTCAACATGATACAGACGATGATTCAGAACTATAATTTAATGCGACAAACCAAAAAACACAGAAGACAATTAAATGTCGCTATGGAGCTTTCCAAGCAATTTGAAGTTAGTGAAAGCACTGTCTTTGATTACTTAAAAGTTAGAAAACTCTGCGACACAGGACTTTATCATCTATATAATGGGAATATTACTCTAAAAGCTGCTGTATATCTCACTCGAGTTCCTAAAGAGCTTCAGGAAGATATCATAAGAGAATTTGGAGTGAAATCCGTAAATGCTATTTTCAGGTTAAAGCTGCTTGTTGCAAACGAAAAAATAAATTTGGAAAAATTAAAGAAGCAAATAGAAATGGTTAACAATCTTGTTCCTGAGAAAACCAGGATAACTATTGAGGTTCAAAGAGAATTGCTGAGTGCTTTAATCGAGTTGCTATTACAATTTAAGAGATTCGAAGCTGCGAGTGTTGCTGGAAAGATGAGCGGAAAGTTTAAAAATGTGTTTAATTTCAAGTGCAACATGGAAGACATTAAGTTTTATCTCGATAAAGGCTTAATAAATAAAGTCTCATTAAATAAA
>WQUF01000481.1 GCA_009785875.1 Oscillospiraceae bacterium
GCGGGGGTGCATTCTCGTCTGACACAGAGCAGGTAACATCATCTTTTGCTCTCGTCCGAGCCTTACCGATACCCCCGCCTGCGTGAAGCCGCCGGGCGTTGTGCGAAAGTCGGCGGACTGCGGCAAGCGGACAAGACGGAATTAGATTGAATATACAATTTGGAGATTAGATAAAAATGTTGAAAGAAATTTAATAAATCAAGGTATGAATGACGAAGCTTTTAAAGAACAGATTGAAAAAGAATTAAAAAAAATGAAAAGAGAACAAATTGTTTTCTTTGCTTGGTTGTGTGCTGTGAGGGCTCTGCCTTTTATAGGGGTAAGAGGCAATTTTGATTTTTGGAAGGAGAAAGACCGAAAAAAAAATTTATTGGCTCTTTTTTGGGCATTAGACGTAACCGTATATAATCGCTACAACACCATAGTCAGATTTGCAGATAGCGAGATTGCCCAAATAGCTGAAACTACGCAAATCGTTGAAGCCACTCGAACAGCCCAGATTTATGCCCTTGTTGTCAACACAACTATCTCTTCTTCCACTTCTACCACAGATGCCTCTGCCATTGCTTTTGCTGTCTCTGCTGCCACTTTTGCCATTTCGTCAGTAGGAGCCATTGACAAAAGTTATGTTTATTATCAAAAAAATATGAAAAATGTTCTTTTAACAGATATAAAGGACATTCAAAATGGACATGCTATTACGAACAACGACATTAATTGGTATGGAAAAATATGGGAAAGTTTTCAGAAAGCCTTAGCCGAGGAAAACTGTTCTTATTGGGGAGATCTTTACCGACAGATGTTTAAAGATGCTTTTGTTTTAGACGAAATCTCACTTCAAAGGCGATTAAATGTTCCTAATGAAATTAAAGAACAAGGCGCAGCAGTTGTAGCAAGTTATTTAGAAGCAGGAAAAGAAGGAGTAACGCATTTGAATGAAGCACGTATTATCATTCTTGGGGATAAGGGTGCTGGAAAAACCTGTATTGCTCGCAAATTGACTAATCCCGATGCTCCTATGACTAAAGATGAAGAAAGTACTGCTGGAGTAGATATTAGTCCATGGAAACCTCAACAAAATGATATTAACGTGCATATCTGGGATTTTGCAGGTCATACAGTTACACATGCTGTACATAAATTTTTTCTTTCAGAACGATGCCTATATATTTTAGTTTATGACGGACGAGCTGAAGAGAGAAATCGTTTAGAATATTGGCTTGACCAAATTAAGGATTATGGAGGTGACTCAAAAGTATTTATTTTAGTGAATAAAAGAGACCCATATCCTCCTGAAATACCCATTAACAACTTGAAAGATAAATATCCTATTGTTGGATTTTATACTTTTTCAATAAAAGACGATAAGGAAAATTTAGAAAACTTTCGCAAAGAAGTGGTTGAATGTATTAAAAATAATCTATCATGGGATAAAGATGAAACAAAAGGAGGTTTCCCAATCAATTATTTCCATGTTAAACAAGAATTAGAGCAAAGATTTGAGAGAGATAACAAATGCGAATACATAACATTTGATGATTTTAGAAAAATCGCCACAAAAAATAGAATCAAGACCCCTGAGGAATTATTAAAGGCTCTTGATGCTTTAGGTATTTGCTTGCGTTATAAGAATCTGAAAAATTCTAAAATTTTAGTATTAAATCCGGAATGGATTAGTCATGGAATATACCAAATTATCAATTGGGCACATAATCGAGAACACGACAGGCATTTGATATCCATTAAAGATTTTCCTAATGTGTTTGAAAATGAAGCGAATCGTTATCCTGCTGATAAATATGAATTTCTTTTTGAGTTGATGACTTGTTACGAATTGGCTTTTGAAACAGAAAAAGAAAATCGTTTAATCATTCCTCACTTATTACATGAAGATCGCCCTAAAATATTACCCGATTTTCCTGTGGGTGAAAGCCTAATGCTTCGTTATAAAACGGAACAACCATTGCCTCCTAATCCTATTTCCCGTTTTATTGTATTGCACAATAAGGAGATAAGAAAAGAGAGAGAGGAGTTTCTAGTATGGCGTTATGGTGTTGTACTTGAAGACGAAAATGGTTCTATTGCCTTGGTCAGAGAATCAAAAGAAGAACGTATGATAAGTGTTTGTGTGAAAGGAATAAATAAGACGGCTTATTTAGATAAGTTAAGGCAAACTTTAAATGACATATTCAATTCATACAAAAGCAAAAAACCTGAATTACAATATAGGATAGAGACTTTCGGACAAATACCTGAAGAAATAGAGAATAGTAATCCTTATTGGCAATCAGATAGGAAAATACATTTTCATCATATCACGGGCAATCCGTTATGGAATGAATACAATAATAAGAAAATATCAGTAGCAGATGTAATAAATGCCTTTCTCATTACTCCCGAAAAGATGCTTAAAGAAGAACCTGCAAATCTCTTTTATGGCTGCACTTTTAATGAGACAAAGGTTAAAAATTTATTGAATGGGGAGAAAAATGTTATTGATAATTCTATTCATAATACATTCACTTTATCTAATGACTTACGAAAAGAAATAGAGAACGTTATCCCTCAAATAGAAGCTATAGCAAGAGTTTTGTCTGATGAGCAAGAAGAAATAATTGATGAATTGCAAAGGATAAGTACCCAACTTAGCAAAAAACAACCAAAAATTCCTATAATAAGCTCTGCACTTCAAGAGATAAATACTGTTTTATGTGGAGCGGCAGGTTCTTTCATAGTAGATCATGATGTTTTAGCAAAAATTAAGCATATATTAGAAGGATTTGGGATATTAAATTAGTGTACATTCATTAAGCATAGATCACCTTATTTGAAGATTATACAGAATTGACATGGACACCAACAAATTAAAAAGACCTTCGCCCAACGAGCGGTTTCACGCAAGCGGGGGTGCAGTCTCGTCTGACACAGAGCAGGTAACATCATCTTTTGCTCTCGTCCGAGCCTTACC
>WQUF01000482.1 GCA_009785875.1 Oscillospiraceae bacterium
ATTAACTTTTTAGCTACAACATACGACAGCTATGGTAAGACAACTTTTTATAATGGTCGTCATATAAAATCCAAAAGAGGACATTACAAAATACTGAGGAAAGATCTTCAAGAACACAATACTAAAGCATCTAAAAAGAAAATAGTGTCTATAGGTCAAAGAGAAAACCGTTATGTAAATGATGTAAATCACACCATTACAAAGGCACTCATTGACAAATATGGTACAAAGACATTATTTGTCTTAGAAGATTTGACCAATGTTCGTAATGCTACAGAAAAAGTTCGTGTCAAGGATCGTTATGTTTCTGTTTCCTGGGCTTTCTATCAATTTAGGCAATTTTTAGAATATAAAGCTAAAATGAATAGCTCAATAGTAATTGCTGTTGATCCTAAATATACAAGTCAAACATGTCCTAAGTGTGGACACATAGAAAGATCCAATAGAGACAAAAGGAAACATATTTTTAGATGTAAAAATTGCTCTTATACATCAAATGATGACCGAATAGGAGCAATGAATCTTTGGAGAAAAGGAATCGAATATATTGAAACCAAATCCAAAGAGCACAATGAGTAAACTTGTTGTGTTGGGCTTTGTCAATAGCCTATAGTACCCACTGTTTGAGGTAGGAGATATTAATATCGCCAGTACTACGTTAGGTGAGGTGCAAGCCCCCACTTCTTAAGTGGTGGGTAGTTGACCTTGGCACTTCCTTTCTATTTATCAGTATACACATTTGTGTATACACTGTCAATGGGCAAGTGGGTAATACTAATAATTTTTAAGATCCCTATAAATATTGAATTTAAAGCATCCTTAGATTTTAAAAAATAAAAAAACTATAAATAAAGTTAATTAGCAAAAGCTTTTTTCATTTTTTCCATGATTTTGTTTTTTTAGATTTATCCTTTTTCTTCGCTTTTTTATTGGATTTTGGTTTATTTGTAGTATAAAAATTACTGCTTTCCTTTTCTTTAAAGCATGCCCAATATTGTAAACATTTTATAGTATCTGTAATAAATCTTCTATCAGAGTCATTTTTAAGTTTTTCTAAAGATTTTTCTTCATCATTTCTTTTAATGCCTTCTTCAAAAAAATCTCTACCTATAATGAACTCATCGATTAAATCTTTTTCAAAATACTCAAATATTTTATCAAAATGTTCTTTAGCGAATACATCATAACAGGTATTTACTACATTTGTTAAATATCCACAATCATCTGCAAAATAATCCAAAAGAAAACCTAAATATTCAAATAGATCCTCCCTTTTATACACACCTTCAACATATAAAGTAACCAACACATTAATAGCTGCAACATTTTGATATACATTGAGACTCTTATTTTCGATTATAGTTTTTATATATGGAATATCATTTTCAGTGGATACAGAAGCGATTATTGCTCCAAAATCAAATTTTATATCACCCAAGAGGAAATCAACTTTATCTTTATCTAACTTTAAAATATCAGTAAAAGGCTTAAAAGCATCTTGAACTTTAAATTCAGCTAAAAGATATATGGCGTACATTGGATCTATAATATCCTCAGATTTATCATAATCATCATAACCGTCATCATCATGATCATGTGAAAGCGATATATCTCTATCAATATTGTCCAATGCGTATTGTATATACTCTAATAAAACAGGAATAGCTTCTTCTTTGTTCTCTCTAATGCATAAGATTTCCTTTCTTGCAAATTTTTGCTTAATTTTTTTATGTTTAAAAGTGCAGTATTTAAATCCATTTTATTCCTCCATTGTTTATTCTCAAATTATTATTGGCTTAGTTTAAATAAAATATATTGATTTAAAGAAATATTCTCCTTTTTATTCTATTCATAATATTGCGCCTGAGCATTCCACAATTCATAATACTTGCCATTATTATCCGAAACCAATTTATCATGGTTGCCGCGCTGAATGAGCCTACCTTCATGGAATACTGCGATATCATTGCAAAAGCGGCAAGAAGACAGACGATGAGAGATAAACACTGCAGTTTTATTTCCGACTATCTCATTCATTCTGCTGTATATCTCATATTCCGCAATTGGATCTAAAGCCGCAGTAGGTTCATCAAGAACAATGAAAGATGCGTCTTTATACAATGCTCTAGCAAGGGCAATCTTTTGAGCCTCACCACCAGAAACCTCAACGCCTTTCTTATCAAAATCCTTGTATAAAAAAGTTTCAAGCCCAAGGGATAACTTTAATAATCTTTCACCAAAACCCGCCCCGTTAAGACAATTACTAGCTTTTACGTCGTCAAATTCCTTATTCGCTGCTACATTTTGACCAAGGCTAAAGGAAAGCAGCTTAAAGTCTTGAAATACAACCGAAAAGATAGACATATATTCACGATAATCATATTTTCTGATATCAATACGTTAAGGAGAATCTCACCTTCAGTAGGATCGTAAAGACGGCATAGGAGTTTTATAAATGTTGTCTTACCGCTGCCATTCATCCCGACAACAGCAAGCCTTTGACCGATCTTAAACTTTAAAGAAATATCTTTTAAAGCATACGTGTCCATCGATGGATATTTAAACGAGACATTTCTAAATTCTATTATTAATAATGGAAAGGCTTAAGATTGCTCACGTTCCTTACTCTCTGATGCTCGAGGGTACTAAGCCATACAGTTT
Organism: Oscillospiraceae bacterium; assembly: GCA_009785875.1. Taxonomy (GTDB): domain Bacteria; phylum Bacillota; class Clostridia; order Clostridiales; family Clostridiaceae; genus WQUF01. Next base: position 2,662 of record WQUF01000482.1, read on the forward strand.
ATGTGAGAATTTTCTCTCTGAGGGTACAGAACTTGTTCCAGCGTGGAAGGTGTTTCATTCAAGAATGATGAATGATGAAGACACTGACTTTTCACACCTTTTGCGATGTTGTGACTATTTAGGTATACCAGATGTTCGTGCATCACTTAACAAAATGCTGGTGCTTGACTATATCATAGCAAATGAGGATAGGCACTATACCAATTTCGGTTTTATAAGGAGTGCTGAGACCCTTAAATGGTATGGAACAGCACCGATATTCGATAGTGTGACGTCTCTTTGGCACAACGCTCTTGATACTG
>WQUF01000483.1 GCA_009785875.1 Oscillospiraceae bacterium
ACACTTCTTTATGCGATGCAAAACCTATCAGATTGGTCAATTCATGAGGATCCACCTGCAAATCATAAAGAAATTCTTCTTCATATTTTTCCGAACATGAATCTTTTACAGGATTCTTGTCAGGCGCAGTTACGCTGTACGTAAATGGTCTGTGAAGTATTCATTGAAAATTCCCTCAAAAGGCATTATAATAATATCAGACACAACAAAAAGCTATCCAGTGTTGGCTTCTGCAATTCGCAGATTATGGCTGTCGGCCACTTCATCAGAAAATTCCAAGGAAGAAGTGGTTCAATATCAATCGTTGCACCGGGATTCGATTCTGCAAACCGTTTATCAAAATTTAATGAATGCTTGAGGATTTTATAAATATTTATCTAATAAGCCAAATATGTAATATATGGTATATAGCTTAATCTATAGACAAAAATAGATTTATCTTGTATAATGATTTTATTGTTGACATAATGTTTGTAAAGGAATGAATTATCAAGATGGATCCTATTAAAAAAGAGTATTTTTGTAAAGATAAAAAAGATAAAACCAAGCTAAATTGGTTCTGTTATGAATATGCGTTCGGACTCTATGCTGAACTGAGAAATTCTAAGAGTTTGAAGGGGTTTTATAAAAATAGGCCCGAAGAAGACTTGGTACAGTTCTGCGTTTTCTTTTCAAAAAGAATGAAATGCAGTATATTTCAAAGACTAAGTGGCCAAAGCAATGCCGTTATTTTTCATGAAAGTGATGTTGAATTTTTCTATTCCGAAATCAATCCCAAGCATGCATATCAAATACTAAAGGCAGCTATGAAAGCATGGGATGAGTTGACAAGCTGGTGTGTTACCTGCCCCAACAGATGTATCAGCGAACGGAATAGGTATTGCCATATGTTTGACGAAATAGATGAAGACGGGTCATATATAGCAAATGCATAGAGATATAGCCTTTCCTGAAAATCTCGAGTGTTCGCCGAGCTGCCCGTTTGTGAGCGAATTGCTCGCTGAGATTTCGCAGTTAGAACAACAATTAGAAGAAAAAGATGCTATTATTGAAAAGCTCAAGGGCTCGTTAAAAAACCAGCTTTCAGACAGATTTGCAAAAAAATCTGAAAAGAAGGAATATATTGATATTGAAAAAAATATTGATAAACCAGACATCAAAAGTAAAGAGGAGTCCGAGACAGATTCTAATAAGCCTGATCTTCAAGTCGTTCCTAAAAGTAAACGCAAGATAACACCTCATGCGCGGCGGATCCCCGACAATTTACCGATAATTGAAATTGTACATGAATTGCCGCCGGAAGATAGGACTTGCAAAATATGCCAAAAAGCATACCGTGAAACCGCTCTTACCGAAGAATCAACAGAAATTGATATAGAAATTAAAATCCTTCGAAAGAAGCATGTTCGAAAAATATACGCAAAAACATGTCAATGTGATGAAACACAATCAATGGTTGTGGCGCCAAAGCCTGAGAACATAATATATAAAAGCCTGTATTCTACCAGACTATGGGTTTTATTGCTTGTACTTAAATATCATGCAAATATCCCTCTTTATAGGCAAATAACAAATATATGGAGCCAGTACGGGATGAGCTTTTCACCCTCTACGATAACAGGAGGATTCAAAAAGCTTGGTGAAAGCCTGATACCGTTATACAACAAGTTAATTGAGGTCAGCAAAACAGAAGAGCATTGGCACGCTGACGAAACCAGATGGAAGGTGTTCACCGAAAACCCCGGGAAGAAAACAAACAACTGGTGGATGTGGGTTTTTGCCTCAGTCAATGTTGTTGTATATATACTGGATAGAACCCGCTCCTCATCGGTACCCCAAAAACATTTAGGAAATTCCAGCGGAATTATCAATGTCGATAGATATTCTGCCTATTATATACTCGCCCAAACGATTAAGAGAGCACTGTGCTGGTATCACTGCCGCAGAGATTTCATAAAAGCCGCCATTGCATTTCCTGAAATAAAAAGCTGGGCATTAGAATGGCTCAGAAAAATACGGGAGCTTGAAAAAATCAATGACAAAAGAGTATTCCACTTAATGGATGATGAAGAATTTGACAAACAACACACATTACTTCTTGAGCAACTCGCCGCTATGAAGAAAAGTAGCGAAGAGGAACTTTTAAAAAACACCTTGAAGGATAAGCAAAGGAGTGTTTTAAAAAGCTTGCTTAAAAACTGGGAAAGCTTGACTGTCTTCGTATCCAATCCATTAGTACCTATGCACAACAACAAAGCCGAGAGGTTTTTGCGCGGCCTGGCCCTATCTCGCAAGAACTTCTATGGGAGCAGATCCGAATGGAGCGGCGACCTGGCTGCAATGTGCATGTCCATTTGCAAAACTGCCGAAATACATGGGTTAAATCCTCAAGCATATATTGAATTCTATTTTAAACGGTTTGCAGAATCGAATTCCGGTGCAACGATTGATATTGAACCACTTCTTCCTTGGAATATTTCTGATGAAGTGGCCGACAGCCATAATCTGCGGATTGCAGAAGCCAAAACTGGATAGCTTTTTGCGGGTATAAGGCCTTGAAATGGGGCCTTTTTTTCGTGTCTGATATTATTATAATGCCTTTTGAGGGAATTTTCAATGAATACTTCACAGACCATTTACGATAAATATAATAGTTCACGATAATTTTGGTTATAACACGCTTAGCTGGGTATATGTGAATGGTGGGACTATCTCGGGATGCAATTTACATGATAATGGGGGAACTGATCCATCAGGAACAACCGATATTATGCTTGCCAGTTGTAATAATATTCTGGTAGAGAACAATACAATTGATAACCAAACTAGAGTGGATCCTAATCCCGATGGCGGAGGAATTGATTTTGAAGGTGCTGTTACTAATAGTATTGTAAGGAATAATATTGTAAGCGATTGTGATGCGTATGGCGTCTTTTTCTGCGGAACACGCGGAGCGCCTAAT
>WQUF01000484.1 GCA_009785875.1 Oscillospiraceae bacterium
GATAAACAAGTACCGTGCGTTACACGGGAACTTAAGCCTTTGGAGTGTCAAACAAACTGTAGTAGCTTTGGCAAGGCAGGACACGTTGAACAAGGAAAAATCTCTAATTATTAGTTTTTAGTAGATTTTATGTAACGGTCAAAAATGGTTAAACATATAATAGCTTGGAATTTTAAAAAAGGATTTACACAGGTGGAAAATTTAGAAAACGCAAGAAAGATGAAGGAATATTTAGAAGACTTAGCAAATAAAATTCCTAATGTGGTATCTTTAAAGGTTTATTATGACTCTCTTTCAACTAGTGATGCTGATATTATTTTGATCAGCGAATTTAAAAGCGAAGAGGATTTAAAAGCATACATAGATCATCCGGAACATAAGAAAGTAGTAGAGTTTAATAAGACTGTTGCGGAAAATAGAAGGTGTTTTGATTTCTTTATAAAGGAAGGTGAGTAACATAATAAAATAATTATATATTGTTTATATTTAATACACAAAAAGTTTATAATTATAATGTACAATAAAGATAATAAGAAAAGTAATTTTACAAATTTTAGAATAAGTTTAATATAATATATTATGAAAAGAGGAGTTTATTATGAAAAAGAAAACATTATTTTCTGCTTTAGCTATTGTATTAGTAGCTGCGTTAATGTTCATACCAGCGGTACAAACACTTGCCATATCTGCCTTATCTGTTTTCCGTGTAGGCAATACAAAGACTATTACAGTTAGTTTAACTGATATTGAAGATGCTGTCAATTATTTAAAACAATTCCAAGGACAATTTAGTGAGAAAGATGTTAATAGCAATTTAGCTGCACAGAATATTGATAAAAATACAGCTATAGAAGATGCTAAATCTCAGGTTAAAACATTAAGCGATGTTTCAGAATTCACTGCATTTTCTTTTAATCTACCAACAGCATTAAAAAATGAGACCCCAGAATTATATGCTACAGATGCTACTTCTAAAACCATCACTGTAGATACAACTATGATAAATGATGAATTGGCTAAAATAGGAGTTTCAAATTTAATCGATAATAGCTACAATGGATCTGAAGTAACAGTGAATGTAGCTCCATCTATCGCAGCACATTATACAGATGTAGATTTATTTGCAACTCAAGGTGCATATTTAGATGGGAATAATGCTGTAATAAACGGTCTTTGGTCTAATTTCTTACAAATGCCATTTATATCTGATAACCTTCGATCACAATTATCAAATATAGATGTAATGAAAGAAGATGTGTACTTACCTGTAATCATGGGACTTGGACGTGAAACTTCAATTGGAAACACGACTGGATATATCTATACAACTCAAGACATGCAGCAGGTTTTGTCATCTCTACCTCAAGATATGATGCCAAATGATGGAAACAGTACTCAAAGCCCAAAGGAAGGCTCAGCTTTAATCTGGACTAAGAATGGAGTTTTATATTGTTTAGTAGCTAATAAATCCGATAGTGAATTGACTCAAATCGCTAGGAGCATTAAATAATGATAATCGAGACAGAAGGGCTTACAAAAATATACAAAGATAAAGTAGCCGTTAATTCCGTAAATTTGTCTGTTGAAAAAGGACAGATTTACGGTTTTTTAGGTCCAAACGGTGCGGGAAAAAGCACATGTATCAAGATGCTCACTGGTTTAGTCTTTCCAACATCAGGTAAAGGTACTGTTTTAGGATATCCAATGGGTGATGTAAGGGCGAGAGAGAATATGGGGTATTTACCTGAACTCTTCAGATATCAAGAATGGATGTCAGGAGAAGATCTTTTAAATTTCCACACAAGCCTTTATCATATGAAAAAAGATAAATTAAGGAATGAAAATGTACTAAAAAAAGTAGGACTCTTAGGGCAGGAAAAATATAAAGTTGGATCTTACAGCAAAGGTATGCAGCAGAGGCTTGGTCTTGCTTGTGCTCTTTTACCTGATCCTGAGCTTTTGTTTTTAGATGAGCCTACATCTGCTCTCGACCCTATTGGTAGAAAAGAAGTTAGAGATATTATATTGTCTCTTCAAAAAGAAGGAACTACTGTTTTTTTAAACAGCCATCTTTTAAGCGAGGTTGAAGCTATCAGCAATAGCGTTGCTATAATAAATAAAGGGAAAGTTGTTATATCTGGTTCCATGAGCGATCTATTGATGAAAAAGATTACTTTATCTATTAATTGCAGTAAAATTTCAGAGGATATTCATGATTCGTTGAGAGAGATATTTGATGACGATCTGACAGATCAAGATGAAAAAGGTAATTTAGTGATTAAAATAAGAAATAAGGAAGAGATAGCCGACATTGCATCTTTCTTAATTGAGAGAAAGATAAAGGTTTATGAACTTACTCCAAATCATGAAACTTTAGAGAGCATATTCTTAAAGGTAGTTGGAGAGGAGGGTTTAACATTAAAGCAATAATTATATCCACATTAAATGAAGCTGTGAGGAAGAAGACTTTTGTGGTAATGACTATAGTTGCGGTTTTATATTTAGTTATGTGGACTGTCCTTTTGCATTATTTTCAGAATTCGTTTAGACCTCATGATTTACAAGGGCAGGTTAAAGCAGTTGCATCTGTGCTTCTCACCCAAACAGGGCTTCAGTTTTCATCTATGCTTATGTGCCTTCTCACCATTATGCTAGGAGCAGGCTCTATTGCAAGTGAACTTGAAAATGGCATGATACATGCTGTTTTATCGAGGCCTTTAAGAAGATTGGAATATGTTTTAGGGAAATTTGTTGGACTTGTGGTATTGTTATTTATCTATGCTACTTTGTTATTTTCAGCAATACTACTCGTTGGATTGATTTTTTCTTTAGATACTGTAACTGCGCTGACTTTTAGCCAGATCATCAGAGGGTGGCTCTTATATCTTTTAGTTCCTATTGTGGTTTTGTGCATTACGATTTTTGGTTCTGTTACATTAAAAGTGGTGCCTAATGGGCTTTTGATGATATTCATATATATATTAGGGAATATCGGTGGAATGGTTGAGATGATAGGGAAGTATATAAGCAATAGCACTATCACAAGCGCAGGGGTTTTCTTAAGCCTTATTTCACCATTTCAAACCATTTTTGCAACGTGCCAGAGGGTTTTAATCCCTTCATCAGGAATTTTAGGGGATATGATGCAGGGTGCTGGAGGATTATCTGGATTTGGAGAACCTGCAAGTTTTTGGATGTTCATTTATATTGCAATTTATGCGGTGGCATTTATTGTACTTGCGATTAGGAAATTTGATAAATTAGATATAAATTAAAAATTATTATAATATTTAGAAAAGGAGATTAGGTATGAGAAAGAGTTTATATAGTATAATGATTGAGAATGAGCTCATAGATGCAATCGACGAACTTGCAAATAAAAGAGCAGTTGACAGATCATATATTTTAAACGAGATCTTAGCTGAATATCTTTCTGTTAAAATTCCACAGATAAATTTAAAAGAGATATTCAACATGATCCAATTAAATATGAATACTAGTGTTTTTAAAGTCAATGCAAGTTTAAGCGATTGTGTAATCAATGTAAAGAGTCCTATAGAGCACGAATATCGCCCAGCTTTGAAGTATTGTGTTGAAATTTACGATGACAATGATATAAAAATAGGAAAACTAAGACTTATTTATCGTACTTATGACTTGCATGCTCTGCAGAGATTTAATAATTTTATAGATATATGGATTTCTCTTGAATCACATTATATTCACAGATTTTTCCCAAAGGACAGCATTAAATATGATGTGGAAAGTGGTAGATTTAGCCGCGTACTTATGCTTCCAAAGGATTCAATGCCAATTACCAATGAAATTTTAAGCAGGGGAATAAGCGATTATATCAAAGAATTTGATGAATTACTAAAGCTTTACTTAAACAACATTGAGTCTGATGCTAAAATAATAGAGTCTGATGCTAAAATAATAGAGAAAAAGTATATAGAATATATCAATAAAGGAATAATTATATAGACGGAGGAAAATTATGGACACCCAAAGATTTACTCAAAAATCGTTAGAAGCTATTTCTATGGCACAGAAAATAGCTATTGAAAATGAAAATATGCAGATTGAACCTGAACATCTATTATATGCTCTCTTAGATCAAGACAATGGATTGATACCTAGATTGTTTGAAAAGATGGAAATAGATCCAGACAGTGCTTTATCCATAGTTGATAGCTATATTTCAAACATGCCAAGGGTTACAGGTTCAGGAAGAGAGCCTGATAAAATATACGTATCTCAAGCTGTAGATAAAATATTAGTGGATGCTGAAAAACAGAGCAAAAATTTAAAAGACGAATATGTCTCCACTGAGCATATATTCTTAGCGTTTTTTGACAGACAAACAGATAATTTAAAAGAAATATTTAAGAAAATTAACATAGATAAGGTTAAATTTTTAAACGCCTTAAAGTCAGTCAGAGCAAACGCTAAGGTCACAAACGACAATCCTGAAGAGACTTATGAGGCTCTTACAAAATATGGCTATGATTTAGTGGAAAGAGTTAAGAAACAGCAGCAGGATCCAGTAATAGGCAGAGATGAAGAGATTAGAAATGTTGTAAGGATTTTATCCAGGAAGACTAAAAACAATCCTGTTTTAATAGGCGAACCAGGGGTCGGGAAAACTGCCATAGTCGAAGGACTTGCGATACGTATTGTGAAAGGCGATGTACCAGAAGGATTAAAGGATAAGACTATATTTGCTCTTGACATGGGAGCTTTAATCGCTGGTGCTAAATATAGAGGAGAGTTTGAAGAGAGATTAAAGGCTGTTTTAAACGAGATAAAGCAGAGCGAAGGGAAGATAATACTTTTTATAGATGAAATACATACGATAGTTGGGGCAGGTAAAACTGAAGGAGCTATGGATGCAGGTAATCTATTAAAACCTATGCTTGCAAGGGGAGAGCTTCACTGCATTGGGGCAACAACTTTGGATGAGTATAGACAATATATCGAAAAAGATGCAGCCCTGGAAAGGAGATTTCAACCTGTATATGCTGATGAACCATCTGTGGAGGATACAATTACAATACTGAGAGGACTTAAAGAAAGATATGAGGTATTTCATGGAGTTCAGATAACAGACGGTGCCTTAATATCTGCTGCTGTTTTATCTCATAGATATATTTCAGATAGATTTTTACCTGATAAGGCCATCGACCTCGTAGACGAAGCTTGTGCAATGATCAGAACTGAAATCGACTCTATGCCGACTGAGCTTGATGATATTTCAAGAAAGATAATGCAATACGAGATCAAAGAAGCAGCTCTTAAAAGAGAGACTGATGATGCATCTAAAGAGAGCTTAGTTAAGACTCAAAAGGATTTAGCAGAGCTTAGGGAAGAATTTAAAGCTATGAAAGCTCAGTGGGAACTTGAGAAAAACAGCATATCTTCAGTTCAAAAAATAAAAGAAGAGATCGAAAGAGTAAATGCGCAAATTGAAGATGCTGAGAGAAAATACAATCTTGAGAAATTAGCAGAGCTTAGATATGGAAAGATTCCAGAGCTTGAAAAAGAATTAAAAAAAGCTGAAGGAAGCGTAGGAAAGAGAACTCTTTTAAGGGATAAGGTTACGGATGAAGAAATTGCAAGGATCATAGCGAGGTGGACAGGAATACCAGTAACTAAACTCTTGGAGGGGGAACGAGAGAAGATATTAAACTTGGATAAGGAACTCCACAAGAGAGTGGTAGGACAGGATGAGGCTGTAGAAAAAGTATGCGAAGCTATCATCAGATCTAGGGCGCAGATTTCAGATCCTAATAGACCTATTGGTTCATTTTTATTCTTAGGTCCCACTGGAGTCGGTAAGACTGAACTGGCTAAAGCTCTATCTGAGTATCTCTTTGACGATGATCACAATATGGTTAGAATCGATATGTCTGAATATATGGAGAAATTTTCTGTATCGAGGCTCATCGGAGCACCTCCGGGATATGTTGGATATGAAGAAGGAGGGCAATTGAGCGAAGCTGTCAGGAGAAGACCTTATTCTGTTGTATTATTCGATGAAATTGAAAAGGCGCATCACGATGTTTTTAATATACTACTTCAAGTATTAGATGATGGTAGGATCACCGATTCCCACGGCAAGACTGTTGATTTTAAAAATACTATAATAATCCTTACTTCAAATATTGGATCTGAATTTTTATTGAATGGAATTGAAAATGGAGAAATTAAAGAGGATATTAAATTCGCTATAGAGAGCCTTTTAAAACAGCATTTTAGACCAGAATTTTTAAATAGATTGGATGAAATAATATTTTTTAAACCACTTATGAGGGAAGAGATATTCCAAATAATAGATATTTTGATTCAAAATTTAGAGGAGAGGTTAAAATCTCAACAATTAACTCTAAAGCTGACCAAAAAAGCTAAACAGTTCATGGTAGATAATGCTTATGACCCTGTTTATGGTGCAAGACCTCTTAAGAGGTTTATACAGAGCAAGATCGAAACCTTAATTGGGAAGGCTATAATAAAAGGGGATGTCAAGGCTAATGGTGAGATCATCATAGACGAAGAAAATGGAGAGTTGAAAGTTAAATAATAGTTAAAAAGCAATTTAGTTTATTAGGGATCTTAAACTAAATTGCTTTTTGTTTTGTTAAAACGTAAAAGATGTAGGATCTATTTATTTTAATTTTTTACAATCGAATAGATTTCTAATTTTATATTAATAATACATAAATAGGATGGTGATATTATTGTGGATAAAAAAACTAAATATTTGTTAATAATGCTAATATTTTTATTAGTATTTCCTAAAATATTAATTGCTAAAGAAAATAAAATACTATATGAACCTTTAGAAAAAAATGTTCAATTGTCCGAGTTTCAATTTGCTCATTACGATAGATTCTATTTAGGAACAAGTTCAGAATATTTAGAAGAATATATCGGTAAAGCAAGTGAAGTTATTAAATTGGAAAATGGTGCCATGATCTTAAAATATATAAAAAACTATATAATAAACGATACTATTGCCCCAAGAGTTTATGCTACATTTTATTTTAATGATCCAGATGCCATAAAAAATTCGAATCTCACAGGGCTTTATGCTAAGAAATATTTAGTAAATCATGGGAAAAGTTATGATCAAGTTGTAGAACTATTTGGTAATCCTACAGTTGAAAAAGATATAGGCGATGGGGGAAAATACGTAGCATATTCTCTTCGGGAAGGTCAAAATAGATATGCCTATTTTGTATTAAAAGATGATAAAGTTATATATGAAGGGACGATGTATGGAAACGATTATTCTTCCTTAAAATGAAAGAATATCTATCTTATTTATTAATATATTGATCCCTATTTATACCAATTTAAGATTAAGTTGCATAGATAATATTTTAAATTAAATGAGTATAAAAAGTCGAAATTCCTGTTTTCCTTGGGTTCAACTACTAAAAAGTTGGACTGATCCATTTTTGAAAAATAGAACCATTTTAAAGAAAAATCGTTCATCTTTTTATCTAAATTTCTGCAAGAGCAATTTTTAGTTTAATATGTTTTTAAATTTAATTTTATTATAATAAGAATATTTTAACTTTTGGGCATAAAAAAAGGCATACTCCTCCTGCCATGTTTTTTCCCCATTTTTGCCCTCTTCATTTTCTTCTGTTCTTAAACTCAACTCAACAAATCTCTAAAGTCTCTTTTGTACCACTTTTGTTTTTAATGATTTTACAAATAAAACTATTTATAATTTTTTAATTCAGGTATTGTCTTAGCATTTACCTTTCCTAAAACTTTCTCATCAACATAGCCTTTTTCAGAATAAAACTTCATATGATCTGCATCGAATTTTACTTTAAAGTAATAGTCGCTATTATTTCTCTGGAATTTTCCTTCATAATTTAACATAGCATATTCATTAAAATCAGCATTTAATTTCATATATTCACCGACTAAATCTTTGTTTATTGTAACTGAAATATTAGTAGTAAAAGGCACCAAATCATTTGCTACATCTATCCACTTCTGCAACCTTTCCTCAGTTTTAGCATCGTCGCTTGTTAAAAATTTTATCCTATGGATTATATTCACTTGTTCTATACCATATTTTTCTAATATCATCCTCTGAGTATTGTGGCTTACTCTTGATAAGTATCTTGCAGATTGAAGCTTTATCCTCTTCTCTAAAAGTAGCACCATAACTTCTTCGCATAATTTTCTAAGGCATATATAGTTGAAAACACTGCTTCTCGACATCAAAAATTCATCAGACAAAGCATCCGCCACATTTATCTCGGATCTAAACATCTTAGTCTTCTGCAACAGCGAGAATCTTTCGATGACAGCTTTTATTAAAACTGACTGGTCTA
>WQUF01000485.1 GCA_009785875.1 Oscillospiraceae bacterium
ATTGTTGTAATGTTCAGTTTATCTCTTGGATTTATTAGTAATGTAAATGCGGCTACAAAAGCTAAAATAACAGCAAAAAATGTAACTATAAATGTAGGGGATAAATTTGATCCTATGGATTATGTAACGGCTACCGACAAAAATGGGAAAGATATCACAAAATCTGTCACTGTAACTAAAAATGATGTAGATGTTAATACTGCTGGCAAATATACCGTTGAATATTCAGTAGGTGATGTTACTAAATCCATTACTGTAAAGGTCAAAAAAGTGACCAAAGCTCAAACAGGTACAGAAAGCACAGAATCAAATACAACAAATGTAGTAGATCCAAATGATGCGGTTATTAAAGCTAAAAGCAACACTATAAAATTAGGAGCTGAATTTGATCCATTTGCAGATACTAAAGCTATTGACAAAGGTGGAAAAGGGGACGACATATCTAATAAAATGAACGTTAAAGGTATTGTGGATACTACAACGTTAGGAAAATATAAACTTACTTATTACGTAACAGGAGCTAATGGAAATGAAGTATCAAAAGATATTACCATAACTGTATCTGAAGATGGGATTAAACTTACTAAGGAAGAAAAAGCTGCTCAAAAGGAAGCAAAGGCTGCTGAGAAAGCTGCAAAAGCTGCTCAAAAAGCCGAAAAAGCTAATAAAACAAATTAAAGTTAAATATTAAAAATAAAAGGCTGATTTGATCGGCTTTTTTTTTTATTTACTATATAGTATCACATTTGTTACACTTAGTTGCGTATAATAGAATAGATTATATAAAATATTTATTACTTAATTCTTGGGAGTTGAAACGATTTGGAATTACCTCATGGGCTTAAATGTGCAATAGATAACCGATTAGAAGGGATAAAACATTATGAATTATATAAAGACTCTAATGAGTTAAGCATTAGATATAGGAATAACAATGGAAGTGGAAAACCCTTAATTAGTGACAATAATGAAGCACTTGCATATTCTATAGTAAGGATGCCAGCAACATTTGGATCTGTTTACACAGCACTAAATTATGCTCTGGAAATTACTGAAATAAGTCCAGTATCTCTAATGGATGTAGGCTCTGGTACTGGTGCTGCTGCTTGGGCTGTTAATTCTCTAGTAGATTTAAAAAGTATTACTTGCTTCGAGCAAGAAGATGCTATGATCGAAATTGGTAAAAGTTTTATGAAAGGAGCTTCTTTGCCTTTATCTGGTGCAGAGTGGATAAAACATGATGTAGTAAATGAAAGCATTCCTAAAAAAGCAGATTTAGTGATTGCTTCTTATGTTTTAAATGAAATGAAAGAAGAAGAAAGAATGAAAGTCATTGAGAAACTATGGAATGCAGCCAATATGATGCTTTTAATAGTAGAACCAGGAACATCTATTTCATTTTTGAATATGATAAAAACAAGAGATCTTTTGCTTAAACTTGGTGCTAATATTGTAGCTCCATGTCCTCATGAATCTAAATGTGAAATTAGCTTGGAAGAATGGTGCCATTTTTCCTGCCGTATTGTTCGAAGTATTATGCATCGAAAGCTAAAGGATGGGGATCTTTCCTATGAAGATGAAAAGTTTACTTATATAGCAGTCACTCGTGAAAAATATGATGTTACATATAGAAGGATATTGCGTCATCCTTATGTGGAAAAGGGGAAGGTTACTTTAGATTTGTGTACCAAAGATGGAATTAAAAATGTTGTGATCTCTAAAAGAGAAGGTAACCTTTATAAAAGGGCTAGAAAAGCGAAGTGGGGAGATGTGATATGATTAAAGTTTCATGCAGTGATATCTTATGGATATAAAAATTAGCCTAAATTAATAGGATATTTTAGACTTATCGATGAAGATGATCATTTAAAATTTGGCATAGGATTAAGACCTGATTGCTGTGGTAAAGGTTTAAGCAATATAATTATGCCAATGATTTTCGAATATGCTGGAGAGGAATATAAAAAGCCAATTGTTTTAGAAGTAAGATCGTTTAACAAAAGAGCAATCAAGGTTTATGAAAAATTCGGGTTTAATAAAATAGGAGCTTTACGAAAAGAAGTGTTTTTGAAAAATGAAGAGTTTTATAACTATGAAAAATGATTTTTATTTTTTTATACACAAACATATGGAAATTGCATATAATATAAGTATGAGAATTAATACGTTTATTATGAGGAGGTAAGAAAATGAGAGCTATAAAAGCTATGGATTTAAGAGATAAATTTAAAGATTATTGTGAGCTTGCAGCAAGTGGAGAAATATTTATAGTAACTCGTCCTGATAAAAGAAACATTGTTGTGATGTCAGAAGATGAATTTAATTCAATGTTAGATAATATGCAAGAAAAAAACTTCTGGGAGAGGATAGAGCGAGCAAGAGCAAATATTAAAGCTGGAAAATTCGTTGAGAAGACTATTGAGGAGCTAGAAGCATACGAGCATTGATAAAGTTGATAAACTGAAAGGATAGTATTGATGAAAATTTTATTCGATGAAGAAGCATGGATTGAATTTATGGAGTGGACGATGAGAGATAATAAGACAACTAAACGAATCAATGACTTAATAAAGGACATTCAGCGAAACGGACTTTTAAAAGGAATGGGAAATCCTGAGATTTTAAAATATCAAAATGATAGAGAAGTTTATAGTAGAAGAATAGACTCAAAAAATAGATTGACTTATGAGCTTGATACTAATGGAAATTTAAATATCTTACAATGTAGAGGACACTACAATGACTAAATTTTGATATATAATAAACTTTAAGTTATCATGAAGCATTAAAACTTTACGATAGCTTTTTATCACTATTTAAAATCTCCAGCATATAATAAATTAAAATAAGTATGTGCGAGGTTTGATATGAAAAATTCTAATAAAGACATTGATACCATATTAGGTACAATGGGATTTAATATTGAAAGCTCCTTTGGAGATGATTTATTCCCTACTAAAAGAGTTAAAAATGATCCTAAACAAATTCAAATTCAAGAAATTATCGCTCCTGATGATCCCTCTCCTTTAGAAAAGGAAGAGATGGAAAGAAAAAGGCAAGCGAAGATCTTAAAGAGAAGAAGTGAAAATTTCACTTATGGCGTTGATATCTATAAAAACTTTCAATATGTAGATATAGACCTTATTACTCCTTGTCCTCCTAACTGGAACTACTTTAAGAAACCTAATACAGAGCAATTGGTCACCTTAATTTCTTCAGTGGAAACTATGGGAATACTATGTCCATTGATATTATATAGCCAAAAAAACCATGATGATTACACTGTGATATGTGGTCAATCCAGGTTAACTGCCCTTAAAAATCTATTTGAAAATACGCAAGATATTCGCTATAAAAAAGCCCCCTGCTACGTGCTAGATTATGACGAGATTGACGAGTATTATATCCGTGCAATGATCTTAGACTCTAATTTGGCTTACAGGTCCATGGATAAAACCATTCTAATGAAAGCGATTATTGAACGCTATACTATTTTAAAGCGCACCAAGACTTATAGATCCGAGATGAATTTAGCTCAAGCTTTGGCTGAAGAGTTTTTAATTTCAAGGAATACGGTGTATAATTATCTATGCCTTAAAAAGCTTTGCGAAGAGGCTATGGTGCTGCTTTTAGAGAAAAGGATAAACTTACAAGCCGGAAGGTATTTAGCGAGAGTGAACCACGAAATGCAAGTTGCAATATTAGAGAATTTTGGAATAGAGAATATCAACACGATCCACAGGATAAAATTCTTGACTGTAAAAGACAATATGAAGCTTCCAGAACTTTTAGAGATGATTGAAAAAGCTAAAGAATTGGTACCATTTAGGACTACAATTAAAATTACAGTGACAAGGCATTTAGTCGATAAATTTTTTGAATTTGCGGCTGATTTTAATAAATATGCAATAATGAATTACCAAGGCGTGTTTCATACAAATAACTCAAAGAAATACTGCAACATCGCTTACAATGAAGAAGAGATCAAATATTATTTAGAAAAAGACATGATAAATAAAAATAATTTTAACATTGTAAATGCAAGGAATATTGAGGAATTACACAGACGCTGATTTAGTAAAATTGAATAAGAGAGGTCAATAAGTCGATTATTAGAAAAAGATGCAAACCCCTCGTAATCCTGAATTCCTTAGATGAAATTCTAAAGGACAAATTAGTGAACAATTAAATAGGAAAAATCCAAAAATAATGTAAAAACTTCACAGAATTTTTTGAAAAGTTTTTTAAAGAAATAGGAACATTATTAAGTCCAAATATTATAAATTGGACTTAATGGAATGAGATATAGATTCTTTTTTTATGAATATATTCTTACCCTCCACCATATATTTAATAAAGATATAAGGGGGGAATTATGTGAATACAGATAAAAGAAATCACAATAAAATTGGTATACGTTTATATATTATAATTATATTATGCGTTCTCATTGCATTTGTGATAGTATTTAAAAGACAAGTAAATTTAAAAGATAAACCTGTTTCCAGTAGTTTTGAATCATTTAAATTAGAAAATACTGATATAATACATGATAATAATAGTTTTTTGGATAATCTTTTAAACATAAGGCTCAATATTACAGAAGCAATACTATCCCATGAAATAACATGGCTTAAATATTTTGATAAAACCACAGTCACAACCGTAGCTAAAGATGGTAAACCATCGATTTCTGGTTTTAACTTAAATACTGATGATTTAATAAAAGGTAATAGTACAATAGCTACAAGCCAAGGCGACACAGAAGTATATGATGCTTCATTAAAGCAACAATTGGATATAAATAACCCTCAAGTATATGTTTATCATACTCATACAACAGAATCATATTTTGACGTAGCTGATCCTTCAATGGGGGTAACAAAAGCGGATAATACACCAACAGATAGCGAAGAAAAATCACATAATATGTCAGGACTTGGACAAATGCTGTGCGATATAATAGGAAATGATTATGGAATAGCAACAACGCACGATGATTTAATACATAATGAACCATACATAGGAGCATATGCAGATTCTAGAGTGACTTTAGAAGAAGCACTTGCAAAATATCCAAACTATAAATTAATAATAGATATGCATAGGGATTCAGTTGAAGCAAGCAAAAAAGACGCTGTAACTGCTACTATCAATGGGGAATCAGTTGCTAAATTAATGTTTGTCATAGATTTAAGCCATGATGGTGTAGAAAAAAATGAGCAAACAGCAAAAGATCTCATCGACATAGCTAACAGATTGTTTCCTGGATTAATAAGGGAAACAAATGGGAGCGGAATATTTATATACCCTGGAATATATACATATAATAATGGTAGTGGTCATTTTAATCAAGATTTAAGTGGAAATTTAGTTGAAGTAGAAGTAGGAGCCGATTGTAATACCTATGAAGAGGCTCAAAACTCTCAAAAATATCTTGCAAGAGTAATTGCAGAATACTTAAAAGATAAATAGTATAAGTGGCTAGTGGCTAGTGGTTAGTAGGGGGGATTAAGTGAATACAGATAAAGAAACCCACAAAAAGAGCAATGGTGGCTTATATATTGTAATAATAATTTTATTTATTATCATATTGCGCAATAATGTTAGCTTTTTAAGCAATCTTTTAAATGTAAAACTCAATATTACACAGGCAGTATTGAAAAGTGAAATAAAATGGCTTAAATACTATGATAAAACTGCGATTACCACTAAATTATCATTGCCTGGTTTAAACTTAAATGATGGTACCACAATTACTAGTCAAAATGATGAAGCTGTATATAATGCTTCTTTAAGACAAGCATTAGATGAAAATAATCCACAAGTATATATATATCATACCCATACATCAGAATCTTTTTTCAATGTAGCTGATCCAATTGATTTTAAAATTAGCGAAGAAAAAAGATATAATATATCAGGTCTTGGGCAAACGTTATGCGATCTACTAGAGAATGATTATGGGATTGCATCAAGACATGACGATATTGTACACGATGAGGTATATGTTGGAGCTTATAAAAGTTCTAGAGCTACTTTAGAAGAAGCTCTCGCAAAATATTCTGGATATAAACTAATAATAGATATGCATAGGGATTCAGTTGATAATGTTGAAGCTGAAACTGCCGTTATCAATGGGGAAAGAGTTGCTAAAATAATGTTTGTATTAGATTTGTCACACAAGGGAGCAGAAAAAAATTTGAAGGTTGCACAAGATCTCATCGCTATTTCAGACAGATTATTTCCTGGATTATGCAAGGGAACATATACATATGAGGGCGGATCATCTTTTTTTAATCAAGATTTAAGTTCAAATAATGTGCTAATAGAAGTTGGCTCAGTTTGCAATACTTTAGAAGAAGCTCGGAATTCTCAAAAATATCTTGCAAGGATTATCGCAGAATACTTAAGGCTAGTGGCTAGTGGTTAGTGTCTAGTGTCTAGCCACTAACACTTATGATTTTATATCATATTTTTGGGCTAATATAAAATATTTATTTTGCTGATACAGTAAAATTTGCATATAAATATTTTTTTTGGTGAAAAATACAACAAAAATAATAAGGAGAATATTCTATGAGCGATGGTTTTAAAGTAGAAAGAAGTGTACTTGTTAAAGAGAGTGAGGAAAAAATCTGGGATGTACTTACAAAATCAGAATATACTAAGCACTATATGTTCGGTTGTGAAGTAATTTCAGATTGGACTGTAGGAAGCGATATAAAATTTACTGGAAGATTTATGGGTCGTAAAATGTATACACGGGGAACAGTTTTAGAATATAAGCCTTATGAATACATTAAATATTCAAGCTTTGATCCGCGCTTAGAACTTGAAGATATTCCAGAGAATTATATATATACATCCTATATTTTAACAAAAAAAGATGAGGGTATTGAAGTTAAATTCATACTTGAAATCCTTCAGGATTCTAAAGAAGTTTACGATGAAACAGTAAAGAGCATTGATAGAGTGATGATACCTGGGTTCAAAAAGATTTTAAATATTAGATATTAGTATCAATAAAAGCCCTAATAAGAATATAATATCTTATAGGGCTTTCTATATAAAATTAGAGTTTTGCAAAAGCTCTAATGAACTTAGAATGTAATATGTTTGTTCCTATATTTAAATTATAATATAAATTTATTAAAAAAAAACTAACAAACTGTTAAATAACTATTAATTAATTTTAAAACAAGATATTTTTCCAAATAATTCAGTGTTTATTTTTATTATATAATTATTTTTAAATAATATTGAAATAAAATTTTAAATAATATATAATTTAATTAACATATATTTAATAATTTGGAGGATATATATGAGAATATTGTCTAATGAGTTTATTGAAGAAATTACATATATGAAGAAAAATAGAGAAAAAGCATATGGATGCTATACTACTTACTCAATTTCTCCATTACATACTTTATCTAAATTTTCAATAGATTCTTTCATTAATGGAAAAACTAAGTTTGGAATCGCAAGCATAGATGATGTAAGCATAGTTTTATCAGAGCTTGAAGGATTTGATCTTGAAATTATTTCCACTGAAGAGATCAATCTTAACGACATCGAAAATATAAAAATTAAAGACAAGCTACTGGGGGATAGAATAATAAAAATACTTACTTTTGAGAAAAAATATAGGTTTAATATGCCGAAAAAGACCAGAATATTTGACAATGCTGAGTTAAGGGAATGTTTTATAGATAAATTAAAATTTGAATTGAACAAGAACAGAATATATTTATTATAGAAATTTTAGATTTTTTTTGAGTTAATACTGACCTGAAAACATCATAAAAAGACGTTTTCAGGCAGCTTATTGTAGAATAAAAATTATTTTTGTTATATGCTAAAAGTATAACTATAATTAGGAGAGGGATATGGGCAAGATTATCATAACTAAGGTTCAAAAAAAAAATATATTAAATACCAATCAAATAATACATGACCTTGTTTGCAAAGGATATGCTGAGGGGCTAAGCGATCAGGAATATAATTTAATACTATCTTCAGCTGCATATGTGAGTGAACTCATTTCTAGTCTAGAAAATGATGACATTGAAAGCTCTTAATGAATAGATTTATAAAAATGCTATGGGGAATCTCTATAGCATTTTTACAGTAGATTATTGATCACGAAAACTACCGCAGCTGCTATAGTAATTATTATAACGACCATACCTAAGATTGTTATTATACAGACATTGCTTACCCATTTTAATGTATTATCGAGATTTTCGTCCATTTGATTTAATTGTAAATTAATATTTTCCAAGTCTTTTAAAATATTATCTGTCTCATCAATATCGGTTTTAGTTTTGATAAGAGTTTTTATAGGTAATTTTTTAAATTTGCTATTTCTGAATTTATTTTTTTTAATTTTATTTATTGTTGTATCAGAATCAATATGTAGATTATCGCTTTTACCTATCAATTCTATCGCATCTATTTCATTTAAATTATTATCATCAATTTCCTTTAAACCATCATCAGTTAAATCTGAACTCATTTTACACCTCAAAAAAATAATTAGAATATAGGAATATTATTTTAAAAGTGTAACAATTATGGTAAAGGTGATTACACTCATGCTTAAAACAATAAAAATAATACCTACTATAGTAGCTATACACAAATTGCCAACCCATTTTATTGTATTGTCAATTTTTCTTTCCATCTTATCCATTTTAAAATAAACATCCTCAATAGCTTTTGAAACCAGGGCATATTTTTCATTTAAACTTGGTTTAAACAAGCTTAAGTTATTACTATGAAATATATTTTTCTTTGAAATTTCATCTTCCAGCAGTTTTTGATTCATCATTAAATACCTCCAAAGAACAATACTATATTTTAATGATTTACCTATTAAGAATAAATATTCAACATATGTTATATTTTAATAAAAAATGCTCCCAACTAATTTAGAGGGAGCATTTTTTATAATTTTCGATATAGACCTATGAGTACGCCTAGAATACTGCAATCATCCACAATAATTGGCTTCAGTCTTTTATTTTCAGGCTGCAACCTGATATGGTTTTCTTCTTTAAAAAACCTTTTAACAGTTGCATCGTTTTCTATGAGAGCTACTACGATATCTCCGTTTTTTGCAGTTTCTTGTTTTTGAACGATTACAAGATCCCCATCCATTATGCCGCATTCTATCATGGAATCTCCTTTTATCTTAAGCATAAATAATTCTTCATTTGATTTTGTAAATTCAATTGGGAGCACAAATTCATTTTGAATGTTTTCAACTGCTAAAATGGGTGCTCCTGCAGTAACCGTTCCCACAATTGGTATAGTTATGAGCTCTTTTTTATCTGTTAATTCTAGAGTTCTAGGCTTTGTTGGATCTTTTTTTAATAGGCCTTTTTTTATTAAGCTCTCAATATGTCCATGCACTGTAGAAGTTGATTTTAAATCTACACCAACGCATATTTCTCTTACAGAAGGAGGGTATCCTTTTTGAGAAATGTAATTTTTTATGAATACAAAAACATCTTTTTGTTTTCCTCGATTAGATATATTATTAGTCGACATACATTACACACCCTTAAATAAATTAAATTAATTATATCATATATTGAAAAAAAAAACAAACTCATGTTCTAATATTATGATAATAATGAAATAAATTTTTCTATTACATATTTATTTGATTTTAAATCATCCACAAAATTTGCTACAGTTGAGTTATAATGCATGATGCCTTTATCTGTAATTTTATATAATCTTTTTTGCCTGTTTTTAATATCATTGGAACCAGTCCAGGAGCTCACTATATAGTTATTATATTCTAAATTATGCAATGTGTCGTATATGACTGAATATGAAGGAGAAAAAAATGTACTTACAAATAATGATTTTAAATCTTCGTATATGAGATTTCCATATATGCTTTCACCTTTTACAAGCCTGGATAAAATATACATTTTAAATAATTGTTTTGAATTAAAGGCAGTTTTTGATCCTAAACTTTTATTCCTTTCCATAATTTAACTCCTTTTTATATATTTAATGGGTTTAAGCTTACAGCTTCTCTTAACTTTTCATCGTCAACATGAGTGTAGATTTGGGTAGTTGATACATTTTCATGACCTAAAATTTGTTGAAGGCTTCTAATATCTACATCCCCATATTTATACATAAGTGTTGCAGCGGTATGCCTTAATTTATGTGGAGATAATTTTGAATTGAGACCAGCTTTTATTACATATTTTTTAATAATTCTTTCTACATTTCTCTTATCTATGCGACAGTAATTCTTGCTTATAAATAGTGCATCTTTAGAATCTTCAACAATTTTAGTTTGAATGCTCTTTCTTTTTTGCAAATAAATTGAGAGAATTTTTAGGCATGAATTGTTTAAATACACTGTCCTCTCTTTATCGCCCTTGCCGATTACTGTTAAAGTATCATCTTTTATATTAGATATATTTATACCACAAAGTTCGCTAAGTCTCATACCACAATTTAAGAATAAAGTTACCATGCACAGATCTCTTTCGTAGAATTTTCCTTCAATGGAGTTCAATAAATTCTTGCTTTCATCTAAGGAAAGATACATAGGGTTTCTCTTGGATATTTTAGGGCTTTCAAGGTTTTCAGCGATGTTTTCATCTATGAGCTTTATTTTTTTATAAAGATATTTATAAAATGATTTAATCGCTGCAACTTTTCTAGCTTTTGCATAATTGCCATTGTTTCTTTTTTGCTCTAAAAATCCAATAAAGGAATACATATCAGATAATTTAATGTTTTTTATAAAATCGATATCTATATTCTGTATATTGACTTCTTCAAATGGTATGTTTCTATTTTGGCGAAATTTTAAATATTTAAAAAATAATGCTAAATCAGTTTTATATCCGTATACAGTATTCTTCGATTTACCTTTAATTGAAAGAAGATAATTTAAAAAATCATCTAATAAATAAGGTATATTGTCAACTTCTTCTTTCATCTAATCACCTCAAAAAAGTTAGCTAATTAATTATATTGTAATATATAGACATGAATAAGTAAAGAAATTATAATGATATAAAGAGGAGGGTTATCAATATGAAAATAAAAAGAATATTTATTTTTATTGTTATTATAGCAGTTTCTTTAACAACAATAGTATATTTCAATAATAATGTTGCTTCGGCAAACATTAGTGATACAAATACAACAAATAATAGTTTAAATACATTAAATACAGAAGCAGATTTAGATACAACAAATAATAGTTTAACAAAAGAAATTGATTTAACAAAGCCAGGTTCTGAAAGAGATAAAGCTTTAAAAGAAATTGAGAATTTGAAAAAAGAAAAGGAAAAATTAGAAAAAGAAAATGAAAAAGATAAAGAGAAAATTAAGAAAATAGTAAATAAAATCTCAGAATTGGAAATAGCTACAGATACTTATGATTATAGATTTGAGTTGGAGGTCCAACTAGGTACTTTAGATGCGGTAATTTGGGATAATGATAATATTGGTAAACAATATCTAGAATCTCTTTCTAAAGAAGATCAAATGAAAATGATTGAGTTGAAAAAGCTTCAAGAAAAGTATTGTAATGTTCTAGATCAGAATTATGATAATAAAACTTTAAAACAAATACTTGATAATTATTCAAAAGATTTTGACGCTATTGTTCAAAAATACAACTAAAAAACTACTAAGTCATTTTTAATTATTGATACTTGTAGATTATAGTGCTAAAATTTAATTAATAGCTCATACTAATAAAAATAGGTGGGGTGATTAAGCAATGATTGCTGATAATGCAACAAGAGTTAGAGGTAATTTTAAAGAATATTGCGACAAGGTTTATGATGAACATGAAGCTTTACTTGTAACAAGAAAAGAAAGTAAGCATTTAGTTCTTATAACTCTTGATGAATATGAAGAACTAAAGAAAGCTGCTGAAAATTTGGATTATATGTTAAAATTAAATAAGTCTATTGAAGATGCGAAGTGTGGTAGAGTTGTAAGAATGACAATGTTTGAAACTGAAGGAGATGAAAGCTGATGCCTATATATTTATCTACTACCGGCTGAAAGCCGGTAGTTTTGTGAGGGGTGTGCTTCAAAAATGATCATATTTAGTTGACACATTCTTTTTTTATAATACTTAAACTTAGAGTGTCAATTAAATATGAAACACACCTTGTGAGGTTTAAAATTTATTTGAATAACTCATTAACATATCATTTTTGACATTCCAAAGTTTTTCTGATAAATCCACATAATAGATATGAGGGTTCTCCAGCCTTAGAATTTCTGGCCACAATTTACCAAGCTCTTTTTTTGAGTAAGATGCTATTTCTTGAACTGAAGGAGATTTATAAATTAAATTACCATTATCAAACACTTTTACAAGAAGATCTTTCACATAATAGTCAGTTATCTTTTTTCTCTTCCAGGTATATACTGGATCAAATATTTCTATTGGACTCGAAAAATCTATTTCTTCATCATAAAGAGCGATTAAATCAGCTTGCGCAATATCTGTTTTTTTATCGAATATCCTGTAAATCTTTTTAAATCCAGGATTGATGATCTTTTCTTGGTTTTCTGAGATTTTAATTTTAGGAATAACATTCCCATGAATTTCAGTTGCAGTGAGCTTATAAACACCACCGAAAACTGGTTCTGATTTTGCTGTAATGAGCCTTTCTCCAACTCCAAACATATCGATTTGGGCACCTTGTCTTAAAACCTCTTGAATTATGTATTCGTCAAGAGAATTGGAGACTAAAATCTTTACATCATGAAATCCTGCAGAATCTAAAGCTTTTCTGCATTCTTTAGTGAGATAAGTTATGTCACCACTATCGATTCGAATTGATTTGGGCTTAAATCCTTTTGAGGAAAGCTCGTTAAATACCTTTATAGCATTAGGGAGTCCAGATTTAAGCACATTATAAGTGTCAACTAAAAGACTGCAATTTTCAGGGTATACATCAGCCCAGGCTTTAAAAGCGTCGTATTCTGAATCGAACAATTGGACCCAACTGTGAGCCATGGTTCCACTTGCTGGAATATCGAAGAGTTCTTCTGCGATAGTGCAGGAAGTTGCAGCGCATCCACCGATGTATGAAGCTCTAGCACCAAATATAGATCCATCATATCCTTGAGCACGCCTTGAACCAAATTCCAATACCGATCTTCCAGAAGCTGCATTGCAAATCCTTGAAGCTTTAGTAGCTATTAAGGTCTGGTGATTGATGGTAAGGAGGATCATAGTTTCAACGAATTGAGCTTGAATAACAGGTCCTCTCACGATTATAAGCGGTTCATTCGGAAAAACTGGATTACCCTCAGGTACAGCCCATACGTCGCATGAAAACTTAAAGTTTTTTAAATAAGTTAAAAAATTTTCATCAAATAAATTTTTGTCTCGTAAATATTTAATATCATCATCATTAAAATTTAATGCTTGAAGATAGGCAATAACTTGCTCAAGACCTGATAAAATACAGTATCCACCATCATCTGGTATCTTTCTGAAGAACATATCAAAATATGCTATTTGCTCTCCAACATTATTTTTAAAATAACCATTACCCATAGTGATCTCATAAAAATCTGTGAGCATTGTGAGATTTCTTCCGTTTTTTAAATCAAAGTTTCTATAACTCATAGTTCCTCCTTATGAACGAGTATCTGTAAACCGATAGCCTATGCCGATTTCGGTAAAAATGAATTTGGGGTGGGATGTGTCTGTTTCGATTTTTCGCCGCAGAGAAGTCATACATACCCGAATGCTTTTTGTATCACCAGTTTCGGAGTAGCCCCATACTTCTTTTATTATTTGACGGTGAGTAATAACTTTGCCGTAATTTGATGCCAGAAGTACAAGGAGTTTATATTCCAGTGGGGTTAAATGAACTTCATCCTCTCCAAGGAAAACACGATGTTTTTGCAGATAAATGGTTAAATCGAGAAAGCGGTAAACATCAGCAGGTTCAGAAGTTTTTTCATGAATGATAAAGCGTTCCATGACGCGGATACGAGCAAGCAACTCGCCCATATTGAACGGTTTTGTTATATAATCGTTCGCTCCGGCATCAAGTGCGGTAATTTTATCTTCTGCCTGTTCCCGTGCAGATAATACAAGAATAGGAATTTGCGAAACCTTGCGTATTCCTTCAATGACTGCTACACCATCAATATCCGGGAGTCCCAGGTCGAGCATGATAATGTTAGGATTTACCGTACAGAAATTGAGTATACCATCTTGCCCAGTCGTAGCTGCAGATAAACGGTATCCTTTTGCTTTTAGTGCCAGCGACAGAAAATTTATGATTTTAGGATCATCTTCAATAATAAGGATGTGATTATTTTGCATGTTTATTCTCCCTATATGGCAGCTTAACTGTAAATAGTGCTCCGCCGTCCGACTTGTTTTCAGCAGTGATTTCGCCAGAGTGAGCCGAGACAATCGCTTTGCAGATGGAAAGTCCAAGCCCCATCCCACGGCCTTTATCCGACGAATATCTTGGCAGAGTGACGAAACTGTCAAACAAGGTATCGCGTATGCTTGCATCAATGCCATTGCCGTTGTCAGACACCTCGAAGATGACGCAATCTTCGGTTGTCCGAACGGAAAGAGTAACGATTGTGTTTTCTTCTGAATATTTATATGCGTTGTCAAGAAGATTGAAAAGAGCTTGAATTAACAGTTGTCCGTCCACCTCAACTATGATGGTTTCGTCGGGAATCACAACATCAAGTCTGTTTTTGCTCGTTAGGAAAGGAACCCTGGAAACAACCTGTGCAATTATATCATTCACGGCTTCAAATTCCATTTTTAATTTCAGTTTCCCCTCTGTGATACGGGTCATATCGAGGATATTCTGGACAGTTATGATGAGCTGTGCAGATTCTTCATTGATATCACGGACAAGCCCTTTAATTGAATCTTCATCAAGAAATGAAAAATTCTCTATTATAGTACTGCTTGCTCCCATGATTACCGTAAGTGGTGTGCGTATATCATGGGAAACGCTGCGGAGCAATGTATTCTTCAATCGTTCGCTTTCTATAGCGATGGCTATTTTATTGCGTTCTTCATTCATGAGCTGCATATTTTTCTCGCTTTTTCGAGCAATGGCGGCCTGCCGGGATGACAAATAGCCACCGATCAAAGCTGTAAGAAAAAAGAATACCAGTAAAATAAAATCCTGATTACTATTAACACTAAAAGAATATTTAGGTGGAGTAAAGAAATAGTTGCATATAAGCACACTGACGAGAGATGTTAAAAAACCGTAAACATATCCGGGAATGATTATTGTAGCAAAGAATACGCCAATTAAAAAAATCATGAGCAGATTTTCTTTTGCCATACCTAATTTGTCCAGCGAAAGAGAAATGACTGCTGCAATTGTGCAAATAGCTACTACCTCACCTAAACGGAGTAAAACAATATGACCTTTTATTCTTTCCTTGTCTGTATTTAAAAAAATATGACGCAAATTGTTTTTTTCCATTATCTATCCAGCCCCCTGATTAACAATTCGCCTGTTGTATAATCAAATTTAATATACCAAATATCATGATTTTTGTAAATACTATGATAATTATTCATCAATTATTAATCGTTGTGTTAAAATTGTGTTAATAAAAATTGTTGTCATACTAACGTAAAATTAGCATTTATCTCTTAAATCTTAACCTTAAATTTATAAGATATAAATTATAATTGAATTGGTTTTTGTTTATCTTGTAATAGGATATGGATTTATGGAGGCTTTAAAATGCGTTATAGTAGAATAAAAGATTTTGTCTTGGGTAAACCCTTGCATAATGATCAGCTCTCTCATGAAAAGTTGAATGTACTTTGGGGTTTGCCTGTTTTGTCAAGTGACGCAATTTCCTCAGTCGCTTATGCAATGGAGGAAATTATGATCGCTTTGACTGCGGGAGCACTGATCGGATTGAACGCCTATAAATATGCTCCTTTTGTAGCAATTCCGATACTTATCCTTTTAGTGACCCTGGTGTTTTCATATACTCAGATTATCAATCACTACCCCAGCGGTGGTGGCTCATACATTGTATCCTCAGATAACTTCGGCAAAAATGCAGCTCTTCTTGCAGGAGTTGCTTTAGTTGTTGACTATATTATGACAGTGGCAGTCAGCGTTTCAGCATCTACTCAGGCATTGATCGCTGCTCTACCGTGGACGATGCCATACCGTTTGATGATTTCACTTGCAAGTGTAATCCTGATCACGCTTTTAAACCTTAGAGGCATCCGGGAATCTTCACGTATTTTCGGCGTGCCTACGTATGTGTTTATTTTTTCTATGGGAATTATGATCATTGTAGGTTTTTTGAAATTGATCACTGGCAATCTTACACCGATAGACCCATCCGTATACGCAAATACGCTGAATTCTTACTCAAATGATGTGTTTATTTTGATATATTTAAAGGCTTTCGCTTCGGGTTGTTCTGCATTAACCGGTGTTGAGGCGGTAAGCAATGCAATCCCCAATTTCCGTCCGCCTGCGCAGAAGAACGCTAGGCATGTGTTGTACTTGCTTGGGATCACTATTTTCTTTATATTTAGTGGTACCTCGCTACTCGCAAACTATCTTCATGTGGCACCATTAGATGGTATGACTGTTACCTCGCAGCTAGGACAAGCCGTTTTTGGTAGAAATATCATGTTTTATATATTGCAGTTTTCCACCTCGTTTATACTGCTGCTTGCGACCAATACTGCTTACAATGATCTGCCAATTGTGCTGTCTATCCTGGCGAAGGATAGCTTCATGCCGAGACAGTTTTCCCATCGGGGGACGAAGCTCAGTTTTTCAAATGGAATCATGTTCCTGATGGTGGTTTCCTGTCTTTTATTGATTGTATTCAAGAGCGACACCCATAGGCTGATACCGTTCTATGCTGTTGGTGTTTTTATTTCGTTTACAATGTCTCAGACAGGTATGATCGTAAAATGGACACGACTCAAGGAAAAAGGTTGGCAAGGAAGGCTTTTAATCAACGCTCTTGGTGCATTGATCACTTTGGTAGGGCTTGTAGTCGTGTTTTACTTTAAGTTTAAGGATGGGGCTTGGGCACTATTGATCGTCATACCTTCTGCCATGTTTATCATGCATAAAATTAAAAAGCACTACGAGAAGGTAGAAAGGCAAATTGCAGTTGATGACGATGAAATAGTGGATATTTGTCACAAGCCACCGCTTGAAATGAACGATCCTTGTATCATCATGATCCGGGGTTTGAACAAGGCTTCTATCAAAACGATCAACTATGCGCAGACTATCTCCAATGATTTAACTGCTCTGCATATTGTGGACAGTGAGGAAAATGAAACCCGTTTTCGTGAACAGTGGAAAAAACTGTGCCAAAATAATATTAAGTTAGAAGTGATCCAGGCACCGTTTCGAGATAAGTTAATCCCACTAGATGAATACATTGAAAAGCGTCAAAAAGAACTGAAAGATAATCAAAAGCTTACAGTTATCATGACAAAATTTGTGGAAAGCAACTTGCTAAACAAACTGCTCCATGACCAGACACCATACTTTTTCGAAAAGCATTTGAGCCAGTTTCGCAAAGTTGTAATTGTTAATGTACCATATATCTATGAAAAAGGATAGAAGAGTTGGTGTGTTTCATATTTAGTTGACACTCAATGTTTTTGATCTCACTTAAATGCATTGATTTCATTAGATATTATCACTATTATAAAAAAACAGATGTGTCAACTAAATATGATCATTTTTGAAACACGCCGAAGAGTTCATTATGAATAAATATGTGCTAAGCACACATATTTATTCATTTTTTGCTTGAGGATAAATTAATATTCATTTAAAATTAGATTAGGATAATGAGGTGTGTTTCAAAAAATGATCAAATCAGTTGACACATTTTGTTTTATCATGTTCACAAAATCTGATGAAATCAACACTTTAAGTGATATCAAAACTTAAA
>WQUF01000486.1 GCA_009785875.1 Oscillospiraceae bacterium
ATGGGTGACACGGTGACATCTCAATTTAAAAGTATCACGTAAAATAGCTCGTTTTATAAAACACATCTCTTTTGTATCAATTATCTTTATTTTATCATATGCTAAATAATCAGTCATTGTTTATATTTTCTTAGGCTAAATTTTTTTGCATCCTATAATTGGTTAAATAATGACCTCTAGTTATAATTAAGGAAACCTTTATTTTGAGTACAGTATAGTGTATAATAATTTCATTGTTCTTAACAATAAACTTCTAAGGAGGTTTAATATGTTTATTGCTCTTTCAGAATATGCAGAAAAGCATTGTAAAAGTGAAGATACCATTAGTAAAAAGATAGTAGATGACGCTATCCTCGTTCTTTCACTCTTTTCCGGTTGTGGAGGGCTTGATCTTGGATTTGAGGGAGATTTTGATGTGCTTGAAAAAGAGATTAACAAAATTATTAATCCTGATTGGTATTTTGAAACTGGTAAAATCGATGAGTGGAAACATCTACCTAAGACTCGTTTTCATACAATTTTTGCTAATGATATAAGACAAGATGCAAAAGTTGCTTGGACTAATTATTTTGTTAAACGTGGAATTAGTAAATCAACATATTGGCTTGACAGTATCGTAGACCTGGTTAAAGCTCATAAAAGTGGAAATAAAATCTTTCCTGAAAACGTAGATGTAGTAACAGGTGGATTCCCTTGCCAGGATTTTTCTGTTGCCGGCAAACGATTAGGGTTTAATTCTAATAAGAATCATAATGGTAATAATATTGAATCTGACACGCCAAGCATTGAAAGTCGCGGACAGCTTTATATATGGATGAAGGAAGTAATTTCAATTACTCAACCTAAAGTGTTTGTTGCTGAAAATGTCAAAGGCTTAGCGAATCTTGCAGATGTTAAATCTGTTATACAAAATGATTTTCGATCAATAGGTGACAATGGTTATCTTGTAGTTGATACTAGAGTTCTTCATGCTGCTGATTATGGCGTTCCACAGTCTCGTGAACGCATCGTATTTATAGGATTTAAAAAATCAGCATTAAATGATAAAGCCCTGCATGAGCTATCTGCTAAACATATAAGTTCTCTTTATGATCCATATCCACTCCAAACACATGCATATACAAAAAAAGGGAATGAGCTACTACCACCAGTAAATTTATCTCAGGCATTTATTGGGCTTTCTGAACCCGAAAAATCAATAGATAAATCTCAACAAAAATATTCAAAAGCAAAATATATGGGTAAACACTGTCAAGGGCAGACAGAAGTCAATCTAAATGATATTGGTCCTACTATTCGTTCCGAACACCACGGTAATATTGAATATCGGAGGCTCTCAGAAGAACATGGTGGTAAATACATTGAAGAGTTACAAAATGGGCTACTAGAGAGACGTCTTACAATAAGGGAATGTGCTCGTATACAGACTTTCCCAGACGATTATGAATTTATTATCACATCACAAGATAGAACAAAAAGCTTATCTGCTTCAGATGCTTATAAGATTATAGGTAATGCTGTTCCTCCCTTACTTAGTTATCATATAGCTAAACGACTTGAAAAGAATTGGGAATTATATTTTGGAGGTATTACATAATGATAATATCAAGCAATCGTAGTCCTAGTTTTCAGGAATTTAAAAATTTTATCGAAGCTGCTACTTATAGGCTTAACGAAGATGCATTAAAACGTTCAGCATATTATTTAAAACGAAATGCTCAGCTTTTAGAAGATGATGTAAAAGAAGCTCTTGAAATAACAGCGGAAGAAATAGAATATAAGATATTTAAAGGGACAATTAAAAAAATATCAGGTCAACGTTTTCCTGATATTGTGGCAGGCAAATATTATGGTATTGAAGTTAAAAGCTCAAAGGATGAGAAATGGATAACTCTTGGCGGTAGTGTCAATGAATCGACTCGAGTTGAATGTGTTGAACGGATTTTTTTGATGTTTGGCAAATTGATAGAACCAGTAGAATTTCGCAGTCGTCCATACGAAGAATGTCTTTCTGAGGTTGTTGTAACGCATTATCCACGCTATAAGATTGATATGAATTTATCAAAAGGAAATACTATCTTTGATAAAATGAAAACAACTTATGATGATCTTCGCTTGTCGGGTGATCCTGCTATTAAAATTGTTGAATACTATAAAGGTCAACTTAGAAAGGGAGAGAGTCTTTGGTGGACAGGTAAAGCAGTGGATAATGAGTCCATAGAACAAGTTCCAATAAAAGTACGACTTTGGAGTGTATTATCAACTGATGAAAAGGGTCAATTAACTTCTATAGGGTTTGCTTTATTTCCAGATTTATTGAGTAAATCAAAAAATAAATATGAAAGATTCTCATTATGGCTTGTTGCAAACTATGGTGTGGTTCCTAATAGAGATCCGTTTTCAGCTGGAGGTGTAGTCACGATAGAAACGGCAAAAGCAAGCTTTGATAAATTACCTCATGTTTGGGTGAATATAAGCAAATATAAAAATGAAATAATTCTAAATATTCTTAAATCTGAAGAAAGCGTTCTTCTTGAGACCTGGGGAGTTAATGAAATCAGCAAAGATCGTATCAGTCAATGGATAGACATCGTTGCAAACTTATGCGTACTTGAGAATTATGAAGTTCGAGATGTTCTTAATGCAATTTTTAATATAGCATGAAATACACATATCTAAATTAATAATTCAGTTATTTAAAGAGATCATGCGAAAATAATTTTCAATGATCTTTTTTTCTATTCCAACCAAATTCATCATAGTATATATTCAAAAGATAATTCTGCAAAGCTTGTTTCCTATCTGGTAATAGATTATCAGGCAACTTTTCGATATTAAACCACTTTAAGTCTGAACATTTCTCAGGTTCTTTAATACAAGGAATTCCTGAATATTTTTTCACTACAAAAAAACCATTGTAATAAGTTGATTTTG
>WQUF01000487.1 GCA_009785875.1 Oscillospiraceae bacterium
GCGCATTTGGAATTAAAAATACTATTCACTGATACATTATTCATTATTCAATATTCATTATTACTTGACTAAGCCTATAAGCCGAGTTCTGTATTAGACAATCATCTATCTAGACCTATTGTTGCCAATAGGTTCAAGCGACACTACCCGAAGGCAAAGCGGGCAGCTTTTTAATGCCTTCCTATTTGGTCTTGCTCCAGGTGGGGTTTACATAGCCACAAAGTCGCCAATGTGCTGGTGAGCTTTTACCTCGCCTTTCCATCCTTACCTCTATATGAGGCGGTTTATTTCTGTTGCACTTTCCTTGAAGTCGCCTTCACTGGGTATTATCCAGCACCCTGCCCTGCGGAGCTCGGACTTTCCTCTCCTAAATAATTTAGCAGCGATTGTCTGGCTTACTCACAAAAATAATAATATCACAACTAAAAATACAATTCAACTACCACTTTTTAGTATTAGTAAATTCATTCGCTGTTATACTCATTTTTAATCTCCTCTAAATTTTTTAAGAGACCATATAGTTCAATCCTTCTTTTTTTCGCAAGGTAGCTATTGCCAGTCAATAGATCCAATATTTTATACAGATCATCGATCCTCTTGTCCAATGCATAGGATACAAATATATCTTTATTTTGGAAAAGCTTCTCCCCAAAGTACGAATATTTATTTTTGTATTCATCTGTGTATTTTAAATCCCCTGCTTTGATTTTATATATTTGATAATAAAATTCATCCCAGACTATTCTCTCGTCTAATATTTCATAGCCTCTTTTGTAGATATACTCTCTTAATACTTCAATGTTCTGCATAGGTTGCAAAATCATATATTCTAAGCTAGAGACAACATCAAAGGATTCTTCTAATAAGTCCCTTATTAAGTATCCTCCCATACCGCAAAGGATCGCAAAATTCACTTCATTCTTAAGTACAACTTTAAGCCCACTCCCCTGCCTCAATTCAATTTTATTCAGGAGGCCTTCATTTTCAATATTTTTTCTAGCCTTTTCCAGAGGTAATGGCTTTACATCCGATGCTATAAACCTTTTGCAAATACCATTTTTAACTAAATATATTGGAATGTATCCGTGATCAGACCCCACATCGATTCCAATCTGTGATTTCTTATTCACCATTTTTATTATTCCAAGAAGTCTATTGCTTAATTCCATAATTTTATCACCATATTTATAATATTCTTAAATACGCAAAAAATCCATCCTAAAATGGACAGATTTTCAATAATTAGTCTAAATAATCTTTAAGTTTTTTACTTCTACTTGGATGCCTTAATTTTCTTAAAGCTTTAGCTTCAATTTGCCTAATTCTTTCCCGAGTGACGTTGAATTCCTTCCCTACTTCCTCAAGGGTTCTCGCTCTGCCATCATCCAGACCAAACCTAAGCCTTAGAACTTTCTCTTCCCTAGGAGTAAGAGTATCCAGAACATTTATTAATTGCTCTTTTAACATTGTAAACGCAGCAGCCTCAGCTGGAGCAAGCACTTCGTCATCTGGTATAAAATCTCCAAGATGGCTATCCTCTTCTTCTCCAATTGGAGTCTCAAGTGAAACAGGTTCCTGAGCGATTTTCATTATCTCCCTTACTCTATCAACTGGCATTTCCATATAAACTGCAACCTCATCTGCAATAGGCTCTCTGCCGTATTCCTGAATGAGTTGCCTTTTTATCCTAGTCAATTTATTGATCGTCTCTACCATATGCACTGGTATTCTGATGGTCCTTGCTTGATCTGCAATAGCTCGAGTGATAGCCTGCCTTATCCACCAGGTAGCATATGTGCTAAATTTGAACCCTTTTCGGTAATCAAATTTTTCCACAGCTTTAATAAGGCCGAGATTCCCTTCTTGAATTAAGTCTAAAAATTGCATTCCTCTTCCTACGTATCTTTTCGCAATGGATACAACTAATCTAAGATTTGCTTCAGCAAGCTTCTTTTTAGCCACTTGATCGTCATCTTCAATTCTTATGGCTAAGGAAATCTCTTCTTCAGATGAAAGGAGCGGAACTTTTCCAATCTCTTTTAAATACATTCTAACAGGATCATCAATACTCACGCCTTCAGGTATTGAAAGACTTAAGTCTTCACTAACATCAAAATCTTCTATTGAACTTATGATGTCAATACCTAATGACTCTATTGTTTGAAGAATTTTTTCATATTGATCAGGGGTAATATCAATTTCTTCAAGTTCATCCTGTATTTCTTTTTCAGCTAAACTTCCAGAAGCTTTACCCTTATCAATAAGCTTTTTAATTGAATTCATTTTCATAATGTTATCCTTCAATTGAATCACCACTTTCATCTATTTCTAAATCTCTAATTTGAATTTTAATTTTCTGCACCCTATTCAGCAAAGTATATACTTCTTCTATCTTGCCTTCTGATTCCAATATATTAATATCTTCCATTGCTTTTTTCATTAAATCCTCCAGTTTGCATTTCCTAAGTTCATACACAATACTATTTATGAAAAGTTCTATATTATTAATATCGTAGTTATAATCAGAATCCATTATGCATAAATACTCTTTTAAAATATCATTTTTTGTACATTCAATTTCTAATATTTTCTGCATATTTTCATCATCTTTTTTTTCTTTAATAAATTTATATATTGCTTTATGAGTGCTGACAAAAAAATCATCTTCATTTATGTGATCTATAAAACTATTTCGTATATCTTTATTTTCAATAAAAATTTTTAGAAGTACCCGCTCCTTAAAATTCATTTTGTGCCCAGTATCATTAGGATATATAAAAGCATTAATAGAATTAGATGTTGCATCATTGTTATCTAATTTTTGTTTTTTTCTCAAGAGACTCTCCCTTATGGATAATTCACTTATTTTTGTCTCTTCAGAGAGCTTTTTTATATAAACATCCTTCATAACAGGTGAAACTTCATTGATTATAGATAGTGCACTTTCAACATATTTTATGATTTGATCTTTTTTAGTTAAATCTTTTCCTTTCTTTTCTAAAGCAATTTGAAAATCTATGATATTATAAGCATCATTTACTAATTTTAAAAAATCATCTTTTCCTTTTTCCTTAATATATTCATCAGGATCTTTTCTGTTAGGCAGAGTGATGATTTTAACTTCTAAATCATTGATATATTCTAATATTGCCATGCTCCTTTTTGCTGCTTTAACTCCAGCATCATCTGTATCAAAACAAAGAACTATTTTATTAGCATATCTTTTTATGAGCCTTGCCTGGCTTAATGTAAATGATGTTCCAAGCGCAGCTACAGCGTTTGTGATGCCTCTTTGATGCAAGGATATAACATCCATATATCCCTCAACTACTATTATAGTATTGTCTTTTATTCCTTTTTTTAATGCAAAGTTTAGACCATATAAATTAGAACCTTTTTTAAATAATACGCTCTCTTTTGAATTTAAATATTTAGGATTAGAATTATCTAATACCCTTCCCCCAAAACCTATGATAGCTCCTTGAACATTAAATATGGGAAACATCACTCTATTTTTAAACCTGTTATACATATCTCCTTTTGAGCTTTTTTCCATTAAACCTAAGATTAATAGATCCTCTTCTTTAACTTTGTTCATCTTCATATGGTTTAAAAAATTAGCAAGCCTATCATCAGCGTATCCTAAACCAAAATGAACAAAGGTTTTTGCTTCAATTCCTCTATTTTTTAAGTAATTAAGAGCTTCTTTATTGCTTTTTAAATTATTGTAAAAAAATTTAGCTGCCTCTTTATTTATAGTTTCTAGTGTATATCTATTATTTTTGCCACTTTTATTGAATTCTAAATCTATATTTTTATTTTCAGCTAAAATTTTTAAAGAATCTTGGAATGGTACATTCTTTATTTTCATTATGAAAGAAAATACGTTTCCTGATTCACCACATCCAAAGCATTTATAAAGCTGCTTATCAGTTGAAACGGTAAATGAAGGAGTTTTTTCATGGTGAAAAGGACAAAGTCCAACGTAATTTCTTCCTACTTTTTTTAACCTCACATATTCTGAGATAACTTCAAATATATCATTTTCTTGCTTAACCCTATTGATGACATCATCATCATCAAACAAAAAAATTCACCTCTTATTTAAAATACTATATTTTATTATATTCAAGAAGTATGATTTAATCTTTAACCGATAAATTAAACTAAAAACAATTTTTTTTATAATTTTTTCTAAATCTTGAATTTAATGAAAAACAGCGCATATGAATTAAAACATGTTTCTCTTTTTCTACCAATATTTTACTTATATTCATAAAAATCATCTATTGCATAAATTCGATATTTATTATTAAATTCCT
Source organism: Oscillospiraceae bacterium (assembly GCA_009785875.1). Taxonomy (GTDB): domain Bacteria; phylum Bacillota; class Clostridia; order Clostridiales; family Clostridiaceae; genus WQUF01. The sequence continues at coordinate 4,323 of WQUF01000487.1, forward strand.
TTTATTATTAAAATAATAATGGTCTATATATGTTAATAAATCATATAATCTATAATAAACACTTTAATTAAAGGTAGACTGATGTTAACAAATGTAAAAAATGTTTTTCCTCTTATAACTGAAGATGAGCTTATAAATAATATTATCTCCAAATACGATATTTTGTATTCAAGCTCAATTCCAATTAAATTTAAAAATACAGAAAAACAAAGAGCTGTATATAAGATCATATCTGGTGATAAAAACTACTGTCTTAAAAAAATATACTTTAGCAAAGCAGATTTATATTTTGTATATTCTGCTATTGAGTGGCTTTTTAGATGGAATTTCAATGTCCCAAGGATTATTCCTACAAAAGACAAAAATAAATATGTGGAATATAAAAATATGTTGTTCATTTTAATGCCATGGATAGAAGGAGAAAAATTCGATTACGATTTAAATGATATTTCATATGCGAGTTTAACTTTGGGTAAAATTCATAAATTTACTACAAATTTCTATCCTATTCAAGGAAGCAGTTATAGATTTAGGGATGAAAGCATAAAATCCAGCGTTGATAAAAGGATTAAATATTTAATAGATACTTGTAATTTAGCTTTTAAAAAAATGGATGAGTTTTCGAAATTATTTTTAAAACATTTTGACAATTATTACTCTTGCGCTAAAATTGCAAAAATTCTTTCGGAATCAATGAATTTAAATAACCTTAAAATCTCTCTGTGCCATTCAGATTACGTGAGTAAAAACTTAATCTTAGATGAAAACAATGAATTATGGGTTATAGATTTTGATAAATGTACCATTGGTTACTCTATCCACGATTTATCATACTTTTTAAAAAGGATATTAAGGCGTTCAAATACAAATTGGGATGAAGAAGTAACAATTAAATCCATATTATCATATTCTATTAATAACGAATTAAATATGGATGAGCTAAAATACTTGGCTATATACTTATGCTTTCCAAATAAATACTTGACAATTTCAAGAGAATACTTTACCAAACAAAATCCAGATAAAAAACTATACATACAAGAGATTTTTAGGTGCATAGAAAAGGATAAAAAACAAATTGATCTAATAAACTTCTTATTGGATTATATGGATAATTTTTCAAGTATACATTAAAAGAGTAAAGAGGCTGAACAAACAGCCTCTATTATTTTATCTTCTATTTTTAACTTGTGCTTGAGCAGCTGCAAGCCTTGAAAGTGGTACCCTAAATGGAGAGCAGCTAACATAGTTAAGTCCAATATTGTGGCAGAACTCAACTGAAGAAGGATCTCCGCCATGTTCTCCGCATATTCCAAGTTTAATATTAGGTCTTGTTTTCTTTCCAAGCGTTACAGCCATTTCAACGAGCTTTCCGACCCCAACTTGATCGAGTTTAGCAAATGGATCTTGCTCATATATTTTCTTTTCATAATAATAATTTAAGAAATTACCAGCATCATCTCTCGAGAATCCAAACGTCATCTGTGTTAAATCATTGGTACCAAATGAGAAGAACTCTGCTTCTTTTGCAATTTCATCAGCAGTTAAGGCAGCTCTAGGTATTTCTATCATAGTACCAACCATGTATTTAAGCTCTAAACCTTCCTTTTTAATTATTTCATCAGCAGTTCGTGTTATTATATCTTTAACATATTTTAGTTCTTTTATTTCCCCGACAAGAGGAACCATTATTTCAGGAACGATGTTATATCCTTTAGATTTTTTAACTTCAATAGCTGCTTCAATGATAGCTTGTGTCTGCATCTCTGCAATTTCAGGGAATGAAACAGCGAGTCTACATCCTCTATGCCCCATCATTGGGTTAAACTCATGGAGAGATTCTACTTTATTCTTTAGCTTCTCAAAAGTTATTCCCATATCTTTTGCAAGCTCTTCTATTTCTTCATCTAGATGAGGTAAAAACTCATGAAGTGGTGGGTCAAGAAGCCTTATTGTAACAGGTCTCTCCTGCATTACCTCATATATTCCAATAAAATCTTTCTTCTGATATGGAAGAATCTTTGCTAAAGCTTTTTTTCTCTGCTCTAAAGTATCAGATACTATCATTTCTCTAACTGCCATGATCCTATCTTGCTCAAAGAACATATGCTCAGTTCTTGTAAGCCCGATGCCTTCTGCTCCAAATTTAACAGCTTGAGCCGAATCCTTTGGATTATCAGCGTTTGTTCTAACCTTTAATACTCTTATCTCGTCTGCCCAATTCATAAATGTATCAAAATACCCAGTTATTTCAGGTTCAACTGTCTTTATCTCTCTAGTATAAACATTTCCTGTACTTCCATCTAAAGAAATAAAATCATTTGAAGAATACTTAGTTCCCTTTATTTCGATATACCTTTCATCTTCGTTAACAATAGCTTCACTACAGCCGACAACACAGCATGCACCCATTCCTCTAGCTACAACAGCTGCGTGAGAGGTCATTCCGCCTCTTACAGTTAAAATACCTTCTGCTGCTACCATACCTTCGATATCATCAGGTGAAGTTTCAAGCCTTACCAAAACGACCTTTTCTCCATTTTTCTTTCTTTCCTTCGCTTCTTTAGCAGTAAAGCAAATCTTACCGCAAGCTGCACCTGGAGATGCTGGAAGTCCTTTTGCATCAGGAATTAAGCTCTTTAGCACTTCAACGTCGAAAGCCGGGTGAAGTAGTGTATCCAGTTGTTTAGGTTCAACTTTTAAGATTGCTTCTTCTTTTGTCAAAACATTTTCTGAAACTAAATCCACAGCAATTTTTAAAGCTGCAGCTGCTGTTCTCTTGCCATTTCTTGTTTGCAAGAAATATAATTTACCTTCTTCTATTGTAAATTCCATATCTTGCATATCTTTATAATGAGATTCCAGCTTATTAACAATTGAAATAAATTCATCGTATACTTCTTTATTCTCTTTTTCAAGATGGGATATATCTTGAGGAGTTCTTATACCAGCAACTACATCTTCACCTTGAGCGTTCATCAAGTATTCTGCAAATATCTTCTTCTCTCCTGTTGCTGGATTCCTTGAAAATGCGACACCAGTTCCAGAGGTATTTCCTTTATTACCAAACACCATCTCTTGAACACTAACAGCGGTACCCCAACTGGATGGAATATCATTTAATCTTCTATACACTATTGCCCTATCATTATTCCAGGATCTAAATACTGCAGCGACAGACTCGATAAGCTGAACTTTAGGGTCAGATGGAAAATCTTCTCCTTTTTCTTTTTTATAGAGATCTTTAAACTCTTTCACTAATTCCTTTAAATCATCAGCATTAAGTTCTGTATCGAGCTTTACTCCTCTTTTCTCTTTCATTTGGTCTAAAAGAGCCTCATATAATTTCTTAGGAACTTCCATTACAACATCTGAAAACATCTGGATAAATCTTCTATAGGAATCATAAGCAAATCTAGGATTACCCGTTTTTTCAGCCATAACTTCAACTGTTTCATCATTTAATCCAAGGTTTAAAATTGTATCCATCATGCCTGGCATCGATGCTCTTGCTCCAGACCTAACAGATACTAAAAGTGGATTTTCTAGGCTTCCAAACTTTTTACCAGATACCTCTTCTAATTTACCTAAGTCTTCATAGATTTGTTTTAAAATTTCCTCATCTATTTTTTCACCATCGTCGTAATACTTATTACAAGCCTCCGTGGTAATAATAAAGCCTTTTGGAACCGGGATTCCTAAATTGGTCATTTCAGCAAGATTTGCTCCTTTACCTCCAAGGAGATCCCTCATTTCAGCTTTACCTTCACTAAACAGGTAAACATATTTTTTGTTCTCCATATTTTAACCTCCATTTTATTATATGTATAGAGTTCCTTATTAAAAGATACATATACTAAAGACTTAATGCCTTGATAAAGCTATAAGTTTTAGTTATATGACTACTTTTAAGAACCTCATAAACTATATCGATGCGAAATATCAGCTTATTTTAACACAATGATTTTTAATGTTCAACAAAAAATT
>WQUF01000488.1 GCA_009785875.1 Oscillospiraceae bacterium
AAAAAGAAGAAACCTTGCCATCTACGAACTTCACATCCACTTGAAAGTTGCTTCTATACCAATCATAATTTTCAATATAACTATAATAATCACCTTCATAACCTGTTAAATTATTGCACATAATTGAAGGATCGCTAATCGTCCTAACAAATTGCATCAATAAAGGAGGCTGCGCAAAATCATTGTCAAGTTGAGGTTTAGTTTCAGATAAATATAAAAGCCCATCTCCACCCATTATGTTTTTAACTTCATCATAGCTCATTCCCTTTTTAATAGCATCTTCATAAGCTGATAAGTTATTTGCTGTTGTATCAAATTTAAAATTTTCTCCAAAATATAGAGCTTTTTTGGTTATTTTTCCTTTGTCGTCAGTTAAAATATCTATGTCAAACGTATTATAATTAATGTCTCTTGCTTTAAATTTATAAAAACTGGATGATAGGTCGTGATTATTGTTACCCATGCAGCAAAGCTCAGCTTTAATTCCAAGAACGGATTCAGCATCATCAATAGTAGAGCCAAGAGGTATATCAGCTAATTTCTTGTATCCACTTGAGAGAAACTCAGGATCAACATTTTCATTTTGAGTATCGTAAATTGTACCTGAATAATTTGCCTTGTATATCTTATTTTCGCTATCAAATGAGCATTCTATTGTTTTAATTGAGCTATCAAATTGATTATCAATTGCCCAAAGATAAGTTGTCCCAATTTTTTCATCATAATTACTATCAATATATACTTGTTTAGTTAAAGTTCCTTCAGATCCTAGGGTATCACAAGCTTCTTGTAATGACATACCCTGTCTTAATTTATTATATTCACCATAAGTTGATTTTGTTAATGATTCATTGCTAGCTGTGTAAGATTTAGAACATAAATTATTTTGTGCGTCTAATACTAAATCAATATCAATATCATTATCAAAAAAAGAAAAAGTAATGAGATCTCCATAAGTAGTCTCTTGTGGATTCACCTTTAAGCCATATTTGATTTTATTTAAGCTCATTTTATTATCAATTAATAAAAAATTATCAAGATTAACTCCTCTATTTTTAAATGTGTTAGAGAAATCAAAATATGGTAATTCACAAGATGTAAAGATGAAACTAAGTATTAAAAGCATGACAAAAGATATTATATAATTTACTTTTTTTCTCACCCAAATATCTCCTTTATTAATAAAACTTTGAAAAACATCTCCTTTTATTTTAACACGTAATTCCATTTATATATAGTTTATTTTTTTGTTAACACTTTTTTGTGAACTGAATAAAATAATAAAAAGACAATATTGGAGGATTTATTAATGAGAAAAAATAAATACGTTCAAGATATCAATGAAAACCCTTTTGGTGAAGATCTTATCCCTGGATGCTATGTGAATAATGACCCAGGAAAACCTAAGATTGAAGCTTTTTACTTTCCTCAAAGTGTAGAACAATTAGAACAAGCAAGAATCGTTGAACAAAAAATACAAGAGAGAAGGACTCGTAACTTCATAGAGGGTGTAAACATTTTTGAAGATGTTCAAAAAATAGATATAGACTTAATGCAAGATGCGCCAACAAACTGGACTTATTTCCCTCTTCCAAACCAAGCGCAGCTAATATCTTTGATGAATTCCATTGAAAATATTGGCCTAATAAACCCAATAATTTTGCTAAAGCACCCAAATTACGATTATTACACTATTTTAGAAGGAAAATCCAGAGTGCTGGCATTAAAGAGCTTATACCAGCGGAACCATTTGGATAAATATAGATACCCTCTTTGCTGTATACTGGATTCAGAAAAAGTAGATGAATTTTATCTAAGATCGATGATTCTGGATTTAAACTTTAAATATAGGGACATTCCACAGGATGTATTTATCAGGATGATTCTGGATAGGCACGCTCTACTCAAAAAATCAAAGAAGTTTAGAAAAGAATCAAATGTAGCGGAACTTCTTGCTGAAGAATTTTTGATGTCCACTTCCAGCATATACAATTATTTGGTTTTAGAGAAACTATCTGAAGAGGTTAAGACGCTTTTGTATGAAAAGAGGATAAACCTTCAGATTGCAAGGCTATTTGCAAAAGTAAATCCTGTGGCTCAAAAGATGATACTAGAAAATATAGACTTTAAGGAAATAAATTGCCTTCACAGGATGAAATTCATAATTGGAGACGGAACAGGTGACGTAACTTTAGAAAAAATAAAAGGGAATATTAAGACATCTAAAGATTTGCTTCCAGAGAAGATAAGCTTTAATGTGACCATAAATAAGAGGCTTTTGGGAAAAACTTTAGAGACCTTAATGGATTTAAAGAAATATGCTAGCTTGAATTTATCTGGGATAATGGGAGACAATGCAAACCGCTTCTGCAAGATCACTTTCGACCAAAATATCATGAAATATTATATTGAAAAGAATTTAGTTGATGAGAAGGCTGTAAAAAAATTAACTGCTACTAAAATACAAGAAATATTTTCGAAATGAGATTTGTAATTGAATAGGGCTTTAATTGCAGGAGGAGCATATCTTCATGGTAATAAAACAAAGCTTATACCATGGCCAAAGGCAATATTAGAGGATCCACAAAAAGCCCAAAGAACCAAGTTCGCTTTCCGACAAATAACAGTGAACATTGAACATTGAAAAATGAACAATGAACAGTTAGAGATATGAAGGGCACCACAGGGGAATATAGGCTTCTTTTTGCAAAAATTGTATTTTTATATAAAATATGCGTGAAATTTTTAGAAAACTTTTTTAAAAAAAGAGGAACCTTTTTTTCTTAAATGTGATTATTGGAGTTTATATTATAGGAACTAAAGTGGAAAAAAAATTTACGTATTGATTTTATTCTGTAATCGATGTATATTAAAATTAGTAATTTTAATTAAGTTCTTATAAATTATTGGGGGGTTTATTAATGAAAAAAATTAAAGCTTTGTCAATGTTATTAGCGTTGTCACTATTTTTACCATTGATTTCCTGTTCTAATCCATCAAACCAAGCTTCTAGTAATTCCGGAACCACTCCAACTACACCTCTTAAGAGTATAGCATTAGTAATCGATTCTCCTGTAGCAGACGGTGGGTTCAACGCAAATGCTTGGAAAGGCTTAGAACTGGCTAAAGAAAAATATGGTTGCAAAATAGCAGTTTCTGAAAATGTTAAACAATCCGATTTTGAATCAGCATTTAGAGATTATGCAAACAATGGATATACGCTAATACTCGGTAATGGATCGCAATATTCGGATGCTGCAGCAGCAGTAGCTCCTGATTTCCCTGATGTAAAATTTGCTGTCATTAATGGTACTCATACTGCAGAGAATTTAGCAAGTTTAAATTTCGATAATTATACTGTTTGTTATATGTCTGGTGCACTTGCAGCATATATGACTAAGACAAATGCAGTTGGCTTTATTGGTGGAATGGACATATTCCCTGTTCAAGATGGAAGAGCGGGTTTTCAGGCTGGTGTTGCTTCTGTAAATCCAAATGTCAAAGTTTACACTGCAATGGCTGATTCATTTAGCGACATGGCAAAAGGAAAAGAATTAGCAAATAGTATGATCACAACCAACAATGTGGACATACTATATTCTATAGGAAGTGCAGTTGACTCTGGTGTTATGGATGGATGTAAAGAAAATGGAAAATACTTCATTGCCCAACCAAGCGACAGGTTAGATGAAGCTCCTGGAACGGTTATATGCAGTGCTATTTTGTCTACTCCTGACTTAATAATGATTTTAGCAGATCAGGTTGCAACAAACACATTTAAAGGTGAAAAATTCTATGGAACTATTGCAAATGGAGTACATAAAATGGGTAGATTTGGAAAGGAAGTTCCTCAAGATATTCAAGATAAGATTTTACAATTGCAAGACGATATTAAAACAGGTAAATTAAAGATCAAATAGGAATTTTTATTTCCCGATTAGCAAGTCTGCTTTTCGGGAAATATTTTAGGAGTGATTAGATGGAAAATGTTCTTGAAATGAAAGGCATTGTTAAAAGTTTCCCAGGTCTCATTGCAAATGATCATATAGACTTTTCCTTAAGAAAAGGTGAAATCCATACTTTGCTTGGAGAAAATGGAGCTGGGAAAAGCACCCTTATGAGCATACTTGCTGGATTATATCAGGCTAATGAAGGAACAATAAGTTTATTTGGCAAAAGAGCTGAAATTACTTCTCCTAATAAAGCAATTGAGCTTGGCATTGGAATGGTGTATCAGCATTTTATGTTAATACCTGCCATAACAGTCGTAGAAAATATTGTTTTAGGTTTAAAATCCCCAAAAGAGCCTTGGCTTCAAAAAAATGCTGCAATTAATGAAATAAATAAATTATCAAATAAGTATAACTTTAATATAAAACCTAAAAAATTAGTAAGCGATCTTTCTATTGGGGAGCAGCAGCGACTTGAGATATTTAAAGCCCTTTATAGGGGAGCTAAAATACTGGTTTTAGATGAACCTACAGCTGTGTTAACTCCTGATGAAAGTAAGAATATATTTAAATTGATCAGAAATTTAACAAAAGAAGGTATCTCTGTTATTTTCATCAGCCATAAATTGAATGAAGTAATGGAAATCAGTGATAGGGTGACTATTTTAAGGCGTGGCAAAAAAATATCTACAGTGAATATTAAAGATGCTACTGCTGAATCCCTTGCCGAGATGATGGTTGGAAAAAAAGTAGATTTAGCAGCGTTTGAAAAAGTTGATAATGCAAAAGATGAAGTATTGTCATTGAATGGCATAACTTACTATAATAAGTATAAGAGAAAGATTTTAGATAACATTTCCTTTTCTGTTTTTAAAGGTGAAATCTTAGGAATTGCAGGTGTGGATGGAAATGGTCAATCAGAACTTGCAAAAATTGTGACTGGAATTTTGACTCCTCAATCTGGAACTATTAATATATCGAATAAAAACTACACAGGTAAAAGTGCTAAAGAATTTATTGAAAATGGTGTAGCTCATATTCCTGAAGATAGAAATTTAATGGGGTTAGTTGGAGATCTTTCACTCACTGACAATTTCGTTTTAAAAAATATCGATAAGATTCCTTTTTCAATTTATAGAGGTTGGAAGCTCATGCCTAAAAATATGGATAAGCATGCTGCTGAGTTAGTTGAAAAGTACGATATCAGGTGTTCTGGTAAAGATTGTTTGGTTAAAGATCTGTCTGGAGGAAATCAGCAAAAAGTTATTATTGCAAGAGAACTATTTGAAAATATCAATATTTTAATTGCTGTTCATCCAAGCCGTGGTGTAGACATAGGTGCAACAAATTTTGTACATCATCAAATCATAAACGCTCGAGATAATGGTGCTGCAATACTCTTAATATCCAGTGATTTAGATGAGATACTCAGACTTTCTGATAGAATTGCTTGCATTTATGAAGGAAAGATAATGGGTATTTTAAAATCTTCAGAATTTGAACTGGATAAAATAGGTATGATGATTGCAGGGTCGAAAATAAAAGAAGGTGAAAAAACTGACTAAAAAAAATAGAGATATAACAAAATTTTTAATTCCTCTGTTGTCAATTTTAATTGCATTGTTGATAGGTGCTATCCTCATTGTTATTCAAGGGAAAGATCCTATTTATGCATATTTACAGCTATTTAGCGGTGCTTTTAGTAATAAGGGTAGATTTGGTGAAACAATCATAAAAACTATTCCTTTGATATTCACTGGTCTTGCAGTTACTTTTGCTTATCGCTGCAGTGTATTCAATATTGGTGCTGAAGGACAGTTTATGATGGGTGCTTTAGGTGCTACTTGGTTTGCTCTTTCATTTAAGGGAGCTCCTCATGTAGTTGCTATAGTAGGTGCTTTTTTATCAGCATTTATTTTGGGAGCGATATGGGGATGGATTCCTGGCATTCTTAAGGCAAAAAGAGGGCTAAACGAGACGATAAATACAATACTGATGAATTATATTGCGATACAGGTTGTCAGTTTTGCTGTTAAAGGACCTTTAAGAGAGTCTAATGGACAACTCCCTCAAACAGATTTATTAGAAAAAGCCTATTCTTTAACTAGATTTTGGCCTGGTACACGTGTACATACTGGATTAATATTAGCTCTAATCATGGTTGGAATTGTTTATTATTATATATTTTGGACATCAAACGGATTTCGCATGAGAGTTGTTGGTCTCAATAGTAATGCTGCAGAATATGCAGGAATACGTGTTCCTCTTAACTATGCTTTGGCTCTTGCTATTTCTGGTGGACTTGCAGGTCTTGGAGGGGCTTCCGAAATACTTGGAATTCAACACAGGCTCATGGATGGTTTTTCATCTGGATTTGGTTTTGATGGAATTGCCATAGCATTGATTTCAGGACTTCACCCTATAGGAGTTGTATTTTCAGCATTTTTCTTCGGTGTTTTAAGAACTGGAGCAAATACAATGCAAACATCAGTTGGCATATCTACTTCTCTGGTGGATATAGTTCAAGGACTTGTTATATTCTTCGTATTAGCAGCTCTTGCATGGCAAAACATAAAGAGTGGTAAAATCAAATTTTTTAGTAAAAAACAAAAATCAATAGAACAAAAGGAGGCAAATAGTTAATGGGATCTATTTTAACTCAAGGTTTTATATTAGGACTTATTATATCAACGATTAGACTTAGTGTACCACTTATTTATGCCTCCATCGGTGAAACAATATCTCAAAGATCCGGGCTTATTAATATAGGTTTGGAAGGTCTTTTGGTAATTGGAGCATTTGGTGCTTTTTTAGGCGTTTATTTCACTAATAACCCTTGGATAGGTCTTTTATGCGGAGCACTTTCAGCAGTAGCACTTAATATGCTTTATGCTTTTGCTACGATTACACTTGCTGGAAACCAAATCGTAAATGGAATGGTTTTAAACATCCTCGCACTTGGTATTGCAAATCTAGCTTATAATTCCATATTCGACGTAACAGGAAATCCAATATCTGTTAATGGATTTAAACCAATTGGAGGAGAATTCCTTAAAGTACATCCTATATTAAACGCTTTTTTTGGTCATACGGTTTTAGTATATTTATTAATAGTGCTTGTAGTTTTATCTTATATTTTCCTATTTCATACAAGCTTAGGTTTAAAGCTTCGAGCTGTTGGTGAAAACCCGAAAGCTGCAGATACTTTAGGTATAAATCCAATCAAGATCAGATATCTTGCTGCTACAATTGGTGCTGCTTTTGTTGGTATGGGTGGTGCTTATTTATCTATTGCGTATATGGATAAGTTTTTATCTGGGATGGTAGCTGGTCGTGGATTTATAGCTTTGGCTGCAGTAATATTCGGGAAATGGAAGCCTGGTGGTGTTGTACTAGCGTGTATATTTTTTGGATTTGCTGATGCACTTCAATTAAGGTTGCAAGCTTTGGGTTCACCGATACCTTACCAATTTCTCATTGCACTCCCTTATATCTTAACTATGGTTGCATTAGCAGGGTTAGTTGGTAAGTCTATTCCTCCAGCCTCTAATGGAACTGCATATATTAGAAGTAAGTAATGCACCTGAACCACAAGAATGAATAGGTTAAAGCCCCACAATATGTTTTAGATGCTGTTGCCTCTTCAATTGTTGAAGAATTTTAAATAGTTTTTTTTACAGAGAACTTTTTTTATTAACTCTAAAATCAGGATTTTAGTAAAAAAGGTTCCTCTTTTTTTAAAAAATATGATAAAATAAAAATGAGTTCTAATTGATTAAAATCTCTTTAAGTTGTCCATAATGATAAAGACAAAATTAAGGAGAATAATATTATAAATGTTATCATTAAAAAACGATTTGATTTTCAAAAAAGTCTTTGGATCCGAAAACAGTAAAGATATTACAGCAGGTTTTCTTAAGTCAGTACTAGATTTACCTGAAGATGAGTATGAATCTATAACCTTATTAGATACAAACACAAGAATCGATAAAGAAAAAGGCAAGTATGGAATCTTAGACTTAAAGCTAAAAACCACAAGAGGAATAATCATCAATTTAGAAATGCAAAAATACCTTATGGATGCTTTGATTCAGAAGATACTATTTTACATAGCAAAAATGATCATTGAGCAAATAGGGAAGTCAGAAAATTATGAAAAAATAAAAAAAGTAGTATGCGTCGTGATAGTAAATAATAATATAATCCCTGATAAAAAATATAGGCATAAGATAACTTTAAATGATGAAATAAGCAAGTTAGTTTTTACAGATTTAATAGAAATACACACAATAGAGCTAAAAAAATTGCCTAAAGTATCAGATAATACAAAGCTATATTACTGGATAAAATTAATAAT
>WQUF01000489.1 GCA_009785875.1 Oscillospiraceae bacterium
CAGGATGTAGGCAGGGATGAATCGGAATTTGTCGTCATGTGAATGGGTATAGAGAGCCTTTAGTGCAAGATATCTTGAATGACCAACCAATATCTCATACATTTCATCCTCAGAATATATCAACTCTCTGGAAGTTTTTAAAGATATCCACTCCCTCAGTGAAATTCTTAAAATTTTTAATCATGCAATTTCTTTCGCTTATGCGATATCTTTCCAATTCTTCAGGGGTATGAGGGACGTTGATTTTTTCAACCTTAGGCGTAAAAGGATCATTGCTAACTCTAGCAGTAGGGAAAAGATCCTCTCCCTCAGATTCTTCAATATCTATTCCCATCGATCTAATATCTCTATTCATTGACATTATTAAGACCTCCATTTTAAATTCATTTTTTATATTTATATTTTCAAAGAGATCAGAATATGCTAAAAAATAGTAGTGGATCTAAAAAAAAAAGACCAGTTTTCACCGATCTTTATAAAAGTAAAATTACTTTGCAAGTTTATAGAGCAAATATTGATTAAGCGAGATTCCTTCCTTTTCAGCTCTAAGAGCTAAATCTTTATGCAAACTTTTAGGCATTCTAACTACAAGTTTGCCACTATAGTCTTGAGCATCAAAAGGTAAAGGCACCTCATGACCACTTGCAAGTTTAGTTTCAATATATCCTTCTATTGCTTCTTTTAAACTTTCTCCTAGTTCCTCGTATGTGTCAGCAGTACTCTGACACCCGTCAAGTTCTAAAACTCTACCATAGTAATATTGCCCACTTTCATCATTCATATGCTTAATTTCATAAGTATAATTTAGCTTTAAATAGTCTTTCAGTTCCATATTCGCTTGCGATGGGAGTATATTTTTTTTTATAGTTTAGGAATTAATTTACCTATATTCTGCTAAGTATATCTTTTATATAAGCAGCTTTTAATGGGTTTCCATCTTTTATTGTTATTACATCACCGCTGCTATTTTCGTAGTGTTTATGACTTCCTTTTTGTCTTTTGAATTTGTAGCCGTAATATTCTAAGACTTTGTGAGCTTCGTCAGGTCTTATCCCATTAGGCTGGTTTTTCATCTTTTCAACTATTTTATCTACACCCACCACATCACCTCCTTAATAATATAGTACTGTATCTGGTACTATATAGCAATGAAAATTATTCGGTAAATTATTCCTCAGTTGTATTTTAGTTTTAAGTTTTATTTTTAATATTGATTGTGGTATTATTTAACTAAAAGGATTTTAATTAAAGAGAGGATTAAAATGAGAGACACACTTGTAGTAGGGCATATAACAACCACACATGGAATTAAAGGAGAAGTGAAAGTACATCCATATACTAGTAATATTAATAGATTTTCCGAGCTAAATTACGTGATCATCGATGGAAAAAATTTTAATATCGAAAATGTAAAATATCAAAAAGACAAGGTTATTTTAAAGCTTGAAAACATAAATTCCATCGAAGAGGCTTGTCTATATAAAAATAAAGAACTGGAAGTAAATAGAGAAGATGGAGTAAAACTCGATGAAGGAGAATATTATATAGCAGATATAATAGGCTGCAAGGTTTACGATGAAAATGGAGAATTTATCGGTGAAGTCTTTGATTATATAGAGACTCGTGGAAATGATGTGTACTCAGTAAATTACAAAGGTGAAGAGCTTCTTATACCAGTGGTCGAACACATCGTTCCAATAATTGATGTAGATAATCAAAAGATCATCATAAAACCTTTAAATACTTGGCTATGAGAATAGATATTTTGACTATATTTCCAAATATGTTCTCACCATTTGATGAAAGCATAATAAAAAGAGCTAGAGATAACAATATATTGGATATCAATATTCACGATATAAGGGAATTTTCTTTAGAAAAACACAAGAATGTGGACGATTATCCTTTTGGTGGCGGTGCTGGGATGATCATGATGGTGGAACCAATCGTCCTTGCAATTGAATACGTTAGAAAGATCAATTCCGGTAAAGTCATATTTTTAGGACCAAGAGGGAAGACATTTAATCAGAACATGGCTAAGGAGTATAGCCTTCAAAAAGAATTGATTTTCGTATGTGGACATTATGAAGGGGTGGATGAGAGAGTTTTTGAGTTTATCGATGAGGAAATTTCTCTTGGAGATTTTATCTTGACAGGGGGAGAGATGGCAGCAATTCCAATCATCGACTCGATTTCTAGGCTAATACCAGGTGTATTATCTAGCAGTGAAAGTTTAAGCGAAGAGTCATTTTCAGGAGATCTTTTAGAATATCCACAATACACAAGACCGAGGGATTTTAGAGGGTTAAGCGTTCCAGAAGTTCTTTTATCAGGGCATCATTTAAATATCAAAAAGTGGAGACAAAGCGAATCAATGAGGATCACAGAAAAATATAGACCAGATTTAAAAAATAAAAATTAAAAGATGCTTTAAATCATATAAAATATGTTATAATAAAAATGTTCACTGGGTATAGCGCAGATGGTAGCGCGCATGAATGGGGTTCATGAGGTCGCTGGTTCAAGTCCAGTTACCCAGACTTTTAAAAAAGCTCTTAGATAAACGTCTAATGAGCTTTTTTAAGCATATAATATCTGGAGGGGTAAAATGGAAAAATTTAAATGGGGAATAATTGGACCTGGTCGCATTGCTGAAAAATTTGCAAAAGCAGTAAATGGGCTTTCAGATATGGAGATTCATGCTGTAGCTTCGATTTCTTTATCTAGAGCTGAAAGCTTTGCTAAAGAACATGGTATTTTAAAATATTACGGAAATTATGATAATGGAATAGTAAAAGATTTTCCTTTTTCACATGAGATCAACGGTTTTGAATATGAAATCAAAGAATTTGTGAGATTAGTTAAGAATTCAATGAAGGAAAGCCCTGATGTAAGCTTAAGCCGTTCAAGAAAAGTGTGTGAAATAATGGA
>WQUF01000490.1 GCA_009785875.1 Oscillospiraceae bacterium
TCATGAAAACTGTCCCTTCTGTTTTTTACTATATTATACATGATTTTGACAGTTTTTGTGGGCTTTTTTTGTCTTTTTTTCTTAAGTTCGTGCCTATGGGCATTGCTCTCTGATCCTTCTATCGATAATTATTATGCGTTTTTTAAAGAGCTTAAGGAGAAGAACAACACAAAGGAGGCATTTACAGCAGCTGGCTCCCTTTCAGAACTGGATACTATTTTTGATGAGGCTTTTGGCAACACTTCTACTTGGATTAAAAATTCTGATGGAACTTATTCCTATTTTAGGGTGACTGAAGGTGAAAAGAATAAGCTTGAATTTTATGCTAAACTTTTTAAGGAAGGTCTTTTAGACAACGAGTTTTTGACAAAGCAATGGGATACAAAGGAAAGGGCATTTTACGATGGAGAGGCTGCTGTCATATCTGGTACACAAGGTAAGGTAATAGATCTATATAATACTCATATGACGGATCAAAATGGTGCAGATGCTAAACTCATGGTTCTTCCTCCAGCAAAAGGCGTAGGGCAAGGCTATAATCCTATTGATGTCAGCAAAGAAGGTCGAGGTTTTGCCATTTCCATCCTTTCAAAGCATAAAAAAGAAGCATTTGCGCTTATGGAATTCTTAGCAACACAGGAAGGACAGATTTTGGATAAACTAGGGGAAGAAGGCGTTCAATATGAGATTTCAAACAATAAGATTAAACTTTTACCTGCCTTTAAGGATTGGTACGAAAGGTTTTGGGGTGCAACAATCAATTTCAAGCCTGAATATCCATTCGACGAGTCTACACCATTTTTATCAAAAGTAGCTGAGGATTCTTTAAATAAAGTAAAACAATATGGGACTTCTGATAATGCATTTATCATTCCTCAGGATCTTTCGGCTAAAATGGATGCTTGTAAAGCTATTTATACAGAATTTGCAGCAGATGTTGTCACAGGTAAAAAATCTATAGATGAGTTTGATTCCTTTGTTAAGAATTTTATGGATAATGGTGGGAAGGATATAACTGACTATGCAAATAAGCAGCTTATGGTGAATTGAACCAGGAGAATTTGAACCTAAAAAAGAATGTTATTTTTGTTATGGTCACCAGAATTACCATCATGAAATAAAGAAATAAAAATTAAAGCGGATGTTAATGCATTCGCTTTTATTATGAATATGAGAAACTTTAGAACGTTTATGGATCGAGCCAATTTTCTATATTTAATTCTAATATTCGAGAAAATTCTCTTACATTATTTGTTACAAGTATACCATTGTAAGATAATACTGTAGCTGCAATAAATAAATCATTTGGACCTATTGGCGTTCCACTCTTTTCAAGTTCAGCTCTTATTTTCCCATAATAAATAGAGCAATCATCATCAAAGGAAATTATATCAAAAGGGTGAAGAAATTCTATTAATTTTGTCATATTTTCATCCCTCTTTAAACTCTTCTCTGCACCATAAATCAATTCTGCTTTAACTATTGCTGGTATTTTTATGTTTGAAGGTTTAGTAGTTAAAACTCTGTGATGAATATTTCCATAAGCTCTTTTTAAAAAATATATACATATATTAGTATCTAAAAAATAACTCATAACTCTTCTCTTTCAGCATCAAGATTTGAATCTATATCATCTGGTATTGTAAAAGTTTCGTCAGTAATGGAGCCTATTAAATTTGTAAATCCTACAGGCCATGAGTTTGAGAAGTAATCTTTTATTAAACTTGCTACAAATTTTGAAATAGATGTTTCTTTAATTTTAGCACCCATTTCAAGTTTTTGCAATGCGTCATCGTCTATATATAGCGATAATTGAGGCATAATAATATCATCTCCCTTATAATAAACTATTAATTATATTATACTTTAAGAAGATTAAATATTATATAATGAAATAATTTTTTTACATTGTAACTTGAAAAATAATCCCTTAAGCTTCTTTTGAGTGCTGTAATTCTTTAATTCTCTTTTCATTTCGATAGGTTCTTTCTTCTAGAATATCAATATCCTCTTTAAATTCTGTAATATTTTCTTGTATTTCTTTAACATTCTTAATTATAGTATTTAATTCATCTTTCATTGAATCGATTTTTGTATTAAAATTTGTTTCCAGTCTTTTTTATTATCTACTTTAAATCTCTATTTAGAAATATATGTATAAACCTATAATATGTTATTATTTACTATATTAAATGATAATTTTAACCACTTATTCAATTTTAACCTTTTTTTAAAACCGCAGCACAAATAAGCCTAATTTTTATTTTTTTAAAAAAAGGCTAACCCTTTATTATCAATGCTTCTATTCAATTCTCCTTCATTAGGTAGCCAAAAGTAACAGCGACTTAAACAGAATTTTTTTTTTTATCTACCCCCTCTTTACCCTCAAAATTTAAGCGTGTTTGATTACTTCTTTGTAATCGGAGCTTCTTACCAAATCGATAGTTCCTTTAGTAACCCACCCTTTCTTTAAATACTGTTCCATGTGGCTGTCGTTTAAAATTACCTTGAAATATTTATTGATCTCGCCTTCTTTAAAAGTCTGATACTTCGAAACTGCCTTAGCTCTCAAAGGAATTAAAGCCTTTAATACCCCTTCAACTTCTTTTGAATCCACATGTAAAACAATTGTTGTAGTCCTTGGAGCCCTGTCTAAAGCCCTCTCTATCTTCCTCTCTATGGTATCAGGTACCATTGCCTTTGTATCTCGGTCATATACCTTTCTATTAGTTGGAGTAGCCATTTCTTGGAGTTTAGGAATATCGTTTATTTGATTCCCTAGCTTATCGATTATCATATCCTGAGTATTTTTGTCCTTAATCATAGATAAAATTCTAGCCGCTCCTCTGGTTATATGGTCTTTATATAATAAGTCAAGTGCTTTTTCCGATAGATTCTTAAATCCTCTAATGGTGTTTACTGTAGTCCT
>WQUF01000491.1 GCA_009785875.1 Oscillospiraceae bacterium
ATGGATCAATTGCTTGCAGCTTTCCCTAATGTTGAATTTGGTAAGAGCTCAACTGGAACCTTTAGTGCAGGTTCATTTACAACAACGGCTAATCTAAACTTTAGAACTGCACCTGATATGAATAACACTCCAATTACAGTTATTCCTCGTGGAACTTCAGTACAGGCAATCGGTCAAGAGGGAGATTGGGTACAAGTTGCTTACAATGGAACAATTGGATATTGCAACATCAACTATTTAACGCAAAATGGAATGTGGGTTGGAACTGCAGTTAACAAACCTGCTGCAGGAGAAACAGAAACAACTGGTAATATAACCGCTTCAGATAACAATTCTGTCACAATAAATGGCGAAAACATCCCAATAAATTCAGGTGCAAAAATACAGATGTATTCAAACGGTACAGTAGGAAACACTTCTGCTGGTAATCTTGCAGGAGCAAACGGCGTAGTAGTTAAAGATGCTTCTGGAAAGACTTCAAATATATTAATAGTTAAATAATAATTAATGATTAGATGCTCATATAATAAATTATATGAGCATCTAATATTTAGAACAACGCTAAACTGTGCGACTATATAAATGATTTCAATTTTTGTTTTACTTGATAAGAATCTATCTTCATGTAATCTCTTCCATCTTCTTCGTATATCTCAATATTCTTGACCATGTTTTTAAGCACTTTTAAAAAGTTTTCTTTATCATCAATAGCTGCAATTATATATTCTGGGTTCTCGTCTTCTAAAATGGCATTAACCTTTCTGCAGATATCTTTTATGATAAATATATTCCTATATCTTTCTTCCAAAAATGTCGACAGTACATATAGGTTGCCATCCTTCATCTCATACTCCACATAACCGATCTTTTGCTTTGATTTCTCAAGATATGTCTTTTTAACGCTCATTGATCCTCCAAAAAATATTCTCTTACATATTATTGATATGCTCGATCTATTAAAAGTATACTCTTTTTTATTTAATGATAATATTTTGATCTTTGGAGATACTATGAAGGCAAAGTGGCTATTATTAACAAAAATTTAAACTATATTTTTAAAAATGGGTTTATAATTAAAACATACTTAATATAAATAGTATGTAGATATTTTTAAATAATAAAGAAAGGAGATATTTTATGAGTATTATAATTTGGATCATATTTGGTGGAGTAGTAGGATGGCTTGCCAATGTTGTTATGAAAGGCTCTGGTATTGGAATCATCGGTAATATCATTATAGGAATAGTTGGATCCTTTTTAGGTGGGTGGATAGCTTCACTATTGGGTCTTGGTACTATAACTGGGTTTAACCTATGGAGTTTACTGATTGCTTTCCTTGGTTCCTGTCTACTTATTTTTATAATATCAAAGGTTTTTAAGAAATAACATACGTGTGTGTTAGTGGCTAGTGATTAGTGGCTAGTGACTAGAAAAAACTTGTTTTTTATTTACGTTTTTTAACGTAATAGCATAATACTCTTCAATCTATAAAAAGTTAAAAATGAGGATCATAAAGATCCTCATTAATTCTATTACCTATCTAAATTTTTGATTGACCAAAGCTTGAATAGTTCTTGGATCATATCCGGCAGCTCTTAGTCTATTGGAGCGATCAGGTTCATTGCCCCACTTGCCTTGAATTACTTCGTTTGCTATTTCATCGTCTGATTTCTTAGATGAAGCTGATGCTGTACCTTGCAATTTTTGATTTACTAAAGCTTGAATAGCTTTAGGATCATATCCAGCAGCTATTAGTTTATTTGAACGCTCAGGATCATTGCCCCACTTGCCTTGAATGACTTCATTTGCAATATCGCTATCTGGTCTCTTATTTGGGTTAGGTGCAGCGGCTGGTGCATATACTGGTGTTACAGGAGAAGGTGTTACAGGAGAAGGTGTAACTGGTGGTCTTATAGTTGTATTTACTGTTGATGCAGGTGGAACTGTTGATGCAGGGGTAACTGGTGTAGTTACTGGTGGTCTTACAGTAGTAGCTGTAGCTGCAGGAGCAGGAGCAGGTGTAGGCGTTGCAGGTGCTACAGTTCCAAATGTATAACCAGGGAATTTAGCTGCAAGTCCATTTAAAGTAGCATCAGGGAATTTATTTTGAAAATCAGTGAATGTAATCCCTGGGATTGTCAATTTATTGTTAGTCATGGAAGCAGTGTAGAATTCTGCTTTAATATCATCGAAAGTGTAATCGCTCATCTTTCCAAATTCTACATTTGGAAATTTAGCTTTTAATGAAGCAGCAGTTAAAGTAGTAAATTTTGCTTTTAAATCTTTAAAACTAGCATCAGGAAGTATGAGCTTATTATTTTCATATCTAGTATTAGGGAATAATTCTTTTAAAGTAGCATATGATAGATCTTCTGGTTTTGAGGCAAATGCTACATCCCCAAATTTAGCTTTAAGTCCACTTATGTTAGCATCAGGGAATTTATTTAAAAAATCATTTAAGTTAGCAGTAGGTAACGTCAATTTCTTATTTGCATCTGAGGCATCAGGGAAAGCAGTCTTGATTTCCTTAATGTCGATAGGACCCATTTTCCCAAATGCTACATAAAAGAATTTGCTCCTTAATGTTTCTGGTGTAGCATTTGAAAACTTCTTTTTTAATTCGTCATAGCTAGTAGTAGGCAGTGTTAAAATTCCATTTACATATGTAGCATTCGGAAATGCTGCTTTGATGGTATCAAAAGTTACTTCTTCAGGTTTTCTGTTCCAAAACATAATATCACTCCTTTTATTTATCTACTATTGATAATACCAATAATTCTAGTGCATAGTCAAATAATCTTTGGCAATTATAGAAATGTTATTAAAAAATTTAAAATTATAGTGGGACATGTATTTATTATCCATGTCCCTCTTATGTTTATTATATGTAACTTTGATCTTATTTATTCATCTGAATGCAATTGTATATCTTCCTTATGAGGATCTTAAGGTTATGCGCACCTTTTATTATCCTCAGTTGTTTTTTATCTGCTAAATTGTTCATCACTTTATTATATTGTGGATGGTTCATATATTGAGTAAAAATGAGAACATATTTTGCATTTTTTATTTTAGTTACGTCAAAATTCATAACATCAGCGGAGATAAAAGTAAAGTCAAATTCCTTTTTAAGCTTAGCTTGCAGACTAGAGTGACCACCGACAAAAACAATCCTACGTTCAAGTTCAGCTAGATTATTAACCATTCTTTAACACCTCCTAGAAATCATATATCTTTTCCATTTGTAATTATTTGCACTTTAGCCTTTATCGATTTGCTTGGTACTATTCTAAATTATTTTTGCTCATAATACAATTATAAATCCTGATTTTTTTAAATTTAAGGATGTCTTGCTTAATCTCAAGGCATCCTTTCTCATAAAATTTATTGCCATTTCTTAAAAATTAGAGTAGCATTATGTCCACCAAAGCCAAATGAATTTGACATAGCATAATTTATATTCTTTTTTCTACCTACATTTGGGACGACATCTAAATCGCATTCTGGATCTTTAACTTTATAATTTATAGTTGGAGGCACAAAACCTTCTTGAAGGGATTTTAAAGATATGATGGCTTCCACCGCTCCGCTTGCACCTAGGAGATGCCCTGTCATTGATTTTGTAGAGCTTACGGAAATATCATCCATGCAATCATGAAATACATTTTTAATTGCTAAAGTTTCGCATTTATCATTTAAAGTAGTAGCAGTACCATGTGCATTGATGTATCCAATATCCTTAGGTGTTATAGATGCATCCTTTAGAGCTACATTCATGCATCGAATAGCTCCATTAGCATCTTCTGGAAGAGCAGTTATATGGTATGCATCACACGTTGCCCCATATCCGACCATTTCACCATATATCCTAGCACCTCTTTTTTTAGCATGTTCTAATTCTTCTAATATTATAATACCCGCACCTTCTCCCATGACAAACCCAGATCTCTCAGCATCAAAAGGTATAGATGCACGACTTGGATCATTAGAATGCGTGAGTGCTGTAAGGGAAGTAAAACCTCCAATCCCTAAATGAGTTATACAGCTTTCAGTTCCTCCTGCTATCATCATTGTAGTATATCCATCTCTTATATTTTTAAAGGCTTCTCCAATGGAATTGCTTCCAGATGCGCATGCTGTCACGACGCTTGAACAAATTCCTTTAGCACCAAGTTCAATAGCGATATTTCCTGCTGCTAAATTTGAAATTGTCATAGGAACAAAAAAAGGTGATACCTTATCAAATCCTTTTTCAATCGCTCTTTTGAACTCATTTTCATAAGTCTGGAGACCTCCAATCCCACTCCCTACAATGACTCCAAGCTCATCAGGGTCCACTTCATCCTTGTGAATGTCAGCATCCTCATATGCCTGAATAGCTGCAATTAAAGCGAAATTAGCAAATCTATCGTTATGCTTTACTTTCTTTTTCACAACATAATCTTCAAAATTCAAGTCTTTTACCTCTGCAGCTATTTTAATTTTATGATCATTTTTATTAACAAGAGTCAGTTCGCCAACTCCACAAACACCATCTTTTATATTTTCCCACATATCATTTACATTATTTCCTACAGGTGTCACAACTCCCATACCTGTAATTACAACTCTTCTTTTCATATTTCCTCCTCTTACTAAATTTGTAATCGAAAGAATACAAATTATAGTCATACTATTTAACATTTAATATTAAAAATTAAATATATATTTAACATATATTCTTATTTTTTCTATTAATAGATAAATAATACTACTTTTTTTCATCCAAAGGAAGAATTTTTTAACAATTTTAAAATAAATTTAACTTATTTTAAAACCTCTTTCGCATCTATTTCCCCAAGCATCGATTAGCTTTCCTTCTTTATAGAAACATACAATTTCACATCGATTAGCACATTTCTCACATTCAATACCTTTAGTATTAAAATTCATCTCAGATACATCGAAATTAAATTTTTGTCTCTGCTCACCCTTTTTAGAAAGTATAGCAACTCCTAATGCACCCATTAAATGCGCATTTTTATCAACATATATCTTTTCAGACGTAGCAACCTCAAAAGCTTTAATTACTCCTACATTCTTAGAGACCCCCCCTTGAAATACTATAGGAGGCTTTATATTTTTTCCTTTGCCTACATTGTTTAAATAATTTGAAACTACAGCCATGCAAAGTCCAGCAATGATATCTTCTTTTTTATAACCTATTTGAGCTTTATGTACCAAATCTGATTCTGCAAATACCGTACACCTTGCTGCTATTTTCGTCGGATTATTGGATTTTAAAGCGATGTCTCCAAATTCCTCTACATTTAAGCCAAGGCGCCTCGCTTGAGAACCCAGAAAAGCTCCAGTTCCAGCTGCGCATAGAGTATTCATAGCATAATCAATTACGATCCCATTCTCTATTATGATGATTTTGGAATCTTGACCACCAATTTCAAATATAGTCCTAGTTTTTGGGAAAATAGAGAGGGTACCAATAGCATGAGCAGTGATCTCATTCTTCACGACATTAGCAAGGAGCATAGAACCGATTAAATTCCTTGCAGAACCTGTCGTTCCTACTGATTTTACATCAATATTTTTATCCTTTATTTGATTTTTAAGGCATTTTATCACATGCTTTGATGCTTCAATCGGGTTTCCTTCTGTCCAAATATACTCTTGTGCTACTATATTATTTTTATCATCGATTATCACAGCTTTTGTAGAAATAGATCCAATATCCACTCCTAAATATCCATCAATCATTTAAGATCCCATCCTCTGCTTTTCTAATTTACCTTTTCGCATTACAATCATGTCATTAAAAGCTTCTAATCTTGTTTTAATTCCAGTCTCTGCTGTTTGAGAATCAAAACTTATATATAGAATTGGAATTTTATAATCTTTAGCGATGTTTTGAAGGATAGGCATTGCATTGACTTCTGGGGTACATCCAAAAGGTTTAACATGTATGATTCCGTCAAAGCCTTCTATAGCAAGCCTTTTACTATTAGCAACGCTATCTGTACCATCTGCGCCTATATGATATTTTAGGTACCCTTCTGCTTCTTTTAGAATCTTTTTAAAAACTTTCGATTTTTCAAACATTAAAAAAGTAGCTGTTGTAAATCTCTTCATGACTATTTTATATTTTGCAAGTTCCTTTTCAATAAAAAAATTGCTAAATGGTTCCATAAGAGTGTAAAGCTCCCCCACTAAACCTACCTTTAAACAGTTACATGGTTTATATATTTTTAAGCATCTAAATTTATGCTCATAATTTATATATATGCTGCTTAGCATCTTAAAGTTTTTCACATATCTTAATTCGTTTAAAAATTCTTTGTGCAAGTTTTCAAAGCTATTTTTCTCTAATTCAAACCCGATATTTTCTCTAATAAACCCCTCTATTTTATCGATAAAGATAACCATATTAAAAGCCAATTTAATGTAATATAAAAATCTATATATAGATAAATTACAGCCAAGTCTCCTACAGATATTGTATAGCTTAATAGGTTTAACATCATCGCTTAAAATAGAAATAAATTCAAAATCATATCCTAAATCTCTCAATATTTGCTCTTGTACCTCGCCATAATAACCGTATCTGCACCCTCCACCTGATTGCATTAAAATATTAGCTCCATTTTCTAAAGCCTCTATGTAGTTTCCTAGATTGTACTTAAAAGGAATGCATACAAAATCAGGGCTATATTTGCTGCCAAGTTCTATAGTCCTCTTTGTTATAGGCGGCGATGCTTTTATTTTTAAATCCTTAAATAAGGATTTAAATAAGAATTCCAACGCTATATGATAATTCCCCATGTGAGGGAAGCTAATGATTTTATCCATAACTAAAAACATCACCGTTCTTTCTTTCAATGATAATATCTAAAAAGCTCTCGATTCTAGTCTCTATTCCTATCTCTCCTATAAGTTCATCCAGGACTAAATTTATAACTGGTAGATTTTTTACTTTTCTCATCACTAATTCATTAGAAAGACAATCTGTTCCGCAGGGGAATGCTGTTAAAAGGATTATTCCATCGATTTTGTCTCGATAAATACTAATAGCACCTAAGAGTTCTTTATTAAATGTCCAGTATAAACTATGTGAAATCTCTTTAGATTTTTTTATAGAGAGTTTAGTATCTGCAATATATGCATATATGGGATAAGCTCCCAGTTTTTTAATTTGCTCTATCACAGGATATCCAATCATCTTATCGTGTATATTATAAGGATGAGACACTATGAGGATTTTTACTACATCCTTTTTAATAAGCCCTTCTTGTGCTTTTATTCTCAGCTTCTGTTCATAAACTTGCACCTTTTTAGCAAGATTATAAGCTTTAAAGCTTTGAATATAGCCCTTTCCGAGAGTTCTCCCCATCTGAATAAAACCTTTTAATTCGCTTTCTCCATTTCGAGCATCTAAATTGTAATCTAAAAGTTTTATATCTTTAAAAGTATTTTTTACGATATCATACATAGCATTGAATTTAACGCATACCAGCTCTTTTTTCCCAAAGCTTTCAACCCTTGGCACCAGGATATAATCGCATTTGCCTATTAAAGAATAAACATGCCCCATATATATTTTTGAAGAAAGGCAACATTCATCTATTGAGAATTTTATTCCATCTTGAAGGATTTTTTTATTTGATTCATCGCTTAAAATCACTTTACATCCCAGACTATTAAAAAAAGTTCTCCATAAATATTCGTATCTATAATATAAAAGAGCTCTAGGAATTCCTATTTCCATGTAAATCACCCTTAAATATTATTGGCTTATTTTATAATTAATATGCTTATACTTAATATATTAGTTTCTTCTATAAATGTGCAGGTTTTAGTTCAAAAAAAAGTTAATTTTGAAAAAATCTCTCAAAATTAACTTTAGATTTTTTATGCTTTTCCTTTTGATCCGAACAATTCTATCTTTTGTCTAACAGTCTCTATAATAGCTTTATATCCAGGATCCAATAACTTTCTTGGGTCAAATCCTTTTTTTACTTTGTCTTTTCCTTCTTCGATATATTTTCTAGTAGCAGCTGCAAAAGAAAGCTGACACTCTGTATTTACATTTATTTTGCAGACTCCTAAATCTATAGCTTTTTTGATCATATCTTCAGGGATTCCAGTTCCTCCGTGCAATACTAGAGGGATTCCAGCAGTAGCATCATGAATTTTTGCAAGTGCATCAAAATCAAGGCCCTTCCAGTTAGGCGGATAAACTCCATGGATATTGCCGATACCTGCAGCTAAAAAGTCGATGCCTAAAGAAGCAATTTCTTTGCACTGC
>WQUF01000492.1 GCA_009785875.1 Oscillospiraceae bacterium
CTCTTTGTGACAGGGGTCTTCCCATTTTCTTGGCAACACGCATCAAAGCAGCTTGCGTGTGTAATAATTCTTCCCTTTGCCTTTCATCAAAAAAATCCTTCTTCTCTCTGTTCCCATATTCTCTTTTTATTTGCTCGTTCAATGTTTCCATAAAATCACTCCTCTTTCAAATATGTTGATATCAATTTCTCTGTAGCTTCCTTGTCAAAATAGAGTCGTCTTCCAGTCGATGGCTTCGCACCATATTTAAACTGATAATATTCGTACAGAAGTGTTTTCGATTCAAAAAAGAAAAATCCATCGAATCCTTGTTCCAAAGAGTCTTTTCCAACATAAGCCAGTAGTTCGCCTGCTACTGTCGTTCCCCTATAGCTAGACGCAACTTCTATCAGCCACATGTAGTCGCACAGGCTTCTAGGTTGCCTTTCAAACTCAACAAGCCCGACAATGTCTCCAAAATAAATGTTTCCAACAACCTTGCTGATTGGACTGGACCTTTTTGTCCAATCAAATTCAAATTCATCCAAGCATTTAAACCGATTGGTTTCTTCAATGCTGAATTCAATAAATTGCACAAAACCACCTCTAGACATATAACTTTCTAATAATATTATAATGCTGTTGATATCGTTGTTCAATAAATGTTGTATAATAATATAAAACTTGTATAGATACGTAATTAAGAGGTGCAACAATTTTTTGGTGGTATTTATTCATAAAAAATTGTTGCACCTATTTTGATTACACTATATCTTGTAGTTGAAATGCCTGCTCAATTATTGTCATAATGTCATCGATGTTATCCAAATTATCGAAGAACATTTCCACATTTCCAATTCCATGATGTCCAACGCCTGTTACATCCTTGGTAATTCCTTTTGGATCGATTACATTACTATAATCCATACAGGCAAAAATCTTAAGCCCTTTATTCAAAATGATAATGCTCACGAAAATCGCATCAGCTTTATAAGATATATACAATTTTTTAAAATCTCGCCTTACGAATGTTCCAAGGTTGAGAATACGTATGTTTAATTTTTCAAAAAGTATCCTATTGTAATCATTCATCTGATCGTAGCTTTCAAGGGAATATTGTGGTACAGAATCTCCAAGTTTACGATATGCTGAAAGTTCGCTTTCTGTGAGTGTTGGGTAGGGCCAGACATGTTTAGCTATTTCACTTAGTTTTTCAGCTCGTTCTTTCACTTGCTCTTCACCCCAAATTGATTGCATAACCACATATTTATTAATTCGAAGTGCACTTTGCTTAAAACCACCATCCATATTGAGTTTTTCTTCAAAAGACAAATCACTCATCTCAGCATTATAAGCAGTAAGAGTGAGATTACCAATGGTATGCAAATATTTTTTTTGGATTTCATTCCATTTTTCACCAAGAGCAGCTTTCCAATTGTCAGAAAGGTTTGGGTTCTGGGGTATTATATGTTCTATGGTTAGATTTTTTGCAGACACAACAGACTTATTGTTCCAATTTTCAAGTTGTTCAATAATATAACGGCATCTATTCATGCTGTATATGTCCCTTGAAATGAAAGAAGCGATAAATCGTTCATCGGTTGGAAACTCTTTATAGGAATCTAATAAAATAAATGATGCTTTTACTGAATTCAGATAATCATTAAGGCGAATGTCGTTCTTCATAGTAGCAAATGTCTTATTCAGCGAGTTCGTTGGGATGTCACAGACAGCACGTCGCAAAATATAACTAATACAAAACTTCACAATTTCCTTTAAATCCTCAATGGTTATCAGACCATTATTGCAGTCATCGTGTATTTTAAGAAGAAATGGATAGGCAACTTCCATTCGGATTTCTTTCATATCTTCATATAGTAACTTTAAATCTGCATCGTTGTTTCTACAGAAGTACATATTAGCATAGTATTTGGCAAATCTGTAAATATCGTCACACAGATCTCGGATTGGTATTTCGTAGTTTGTGTTATGGTAGCTTTTGAACTCTTTATAGACTTCATTTTTCCTTGGTATTCTGCCGAGTTTCATTGTAAGATAATCGCGAAAGAAGTTATCCATTATTTCGCTCTGGTGTTCGTAATCAAACAAAAGCTCTGTTGGTCGCCAGATATTCCTATAAACATCGATCTGTGTATCAGCATCAAGACCCATAAGGATGTGATTTCGAATTAGGTCTGAGTCCTTTAAATCCATGCCTGTGGAATTAAGGCTTTCAAAAATTGCCTGAGGATCATCGGTGCCTCGATCAAGAGTGATATTCACGATTTGCAGTTTTCCAATGGATTGATACACTTCTATGGGAGACAACACATTTTTCTTCACTTGTTGTGTAAAAAAATCATAATTTTCGAGCAATCTGGACTTTATCCCATCTTCAATAGGTGAATGTTCAATGAGTTTAATCAGAGCATTGCGATCATTCTGCGTAAGGTACATCTTATATCTGTCATCACCACTTGCATACATGTTTATGAGCAATGTGTCTGTTATTTCTTGTGCATTTACATCTACTACATCTGAATGTGATTTGATATAATCGCGCAAAGCAATTAAAAGCAATGTTAGTGTTGTCAAACGTTGCTGTCCATCGATTATCATAAACTTTTGAACTCCTGTAGGCTGAACCTTTTCGCCTATGTTTACGATAGAACCTACAAAGTGCCCTTCTCGTCCTGTTTTTTGCATTGCGATGATATCAATCCATAATCGCTCACATTGATCCTTTTCCCAACTATACATGCGCTGGTACACAGGAATGACAAACTGTTTCTTTCCATCTAAAATTTGGTAGACATTGCTTTTAATAGCTTCCATAATCATTCTCCTTTATATTTGGTTATCTGTCCACATTTCGCATTGTTCTATAACAGTAGTAATAGCATCATCCATTCCTTCTGGAGGATAATTAAATCTCTTAAGTAATT
>WQUF01000493.1 GCA_009785875.1 Oscillospiraceae bacterium
ACCTTTGCTTGTATCTGCCCACTCATAATATCTCGAGCTTCTTGTATGGCTGCTTCGGTCTCAGCATTATATTGTGGTATTCGTACATCAAATGGAATTCCTCCAACAAGCAAAGCTTGATGCAAGAATATAGATATAGCATCATCAATAGTCAAACCTAATGTGGTAAAAAGTTGTTCAGCAGCCGCTTTAGTTTCTTGGTCTATGCAAATATTCAAATTAGCATTTCTAATCATAATAATCACCTCAATTTAATTATACTAAATGTGAGTACAATTGTAACGCAAAAATAATTTATTACGTTAAAAGTACTTAATTTATTTTAAACCATGTTTTTCTTGTCATTTTTATACTTTTTGCATATTATATAATTAACAGGATAAGTAAGAGAAGGATGTTGATAAAGTATTATGATCATCTATATAGAAAGCTTTTATGGAGACGCAGTAATTTCCGGAAAAGTAAGGACGGTTGGTCAATTGAAATATCGAGTTTTTAAAACTTTGAAAGAGGTTGGACAGAAAGATTTTGTATCCGTTTTTTGCGCTAGGTATAACTTTGATATAATACCTATTAAAAAGGATGTAATTGGTTCTTTAGGTGAGTTTATTAAGAATTTTATTCCTGTTTCCAGTGTTAGATATGAGATAAATAAGTCTTTGCAGAATCAATTGAGCAACGCTTCAGATGAGGCAATTTATTCGGATAATGGTTCTATTCCTGTTTACAAAGCCAACTATAATTTAGGTGGATTCCCTTTCGATGAAAGGATTAAAAAAGATTATGTTATAGATTTAGATATAAACAAGATCGCTAAGATTTGCTACGATGAAGACAGCTCACAGGAGAAAAATTTATGAACACCATAGAATATATTAAACACGCTTCCACTAGTTCTCGAGGAAAAGCTGCATTGTGGTTTAGATATTTGAATAAAATGCTCACTTCTGCTAAAGAAGAGGAATATAAAGAAGTGTTAATAGACCTTGCAAATTCAGGACAACTTGACCCTTTTCAAAAAAGTATTGTTCGAGTTATTTTTTCTGACCATGATTGGTTGTCTTTCGTTAAAGGGCTGAGTAAAAAAGCGGATACTTCTTGGATTGGAGAAAAGTATGGATTACGAAAAACTGATAAATAAATCAGTTAGCTACATTCTAGGTTCTTACTCAGATTTGGGTATACTACAATTGAATTTTATCTCTAAGAAGTGTCACCGTGACACTTCAGAAATAAACTTGTTTTCAAAAATACCCAATGTTGCGTAAGAACCCATTCTATAACCAGCTGATTTCCTTTAATTGATTCACATCATGATCTTAGCTACTATTATCTGAATAGATCCGAATGTGTGCCAATACGGATACCAGTTAGAATTAGTTTACCCTTATCTATTGCATAAATCAGGAGAAAATCCGGTTGGACATGACACTCGCGAAAACCAGTATAATTACCTATTAGCGCATGATCGTTATATTTTAAATCTAACGACTTTCCTTCTTTTAGAACTTGAAGAACATCATCTAAAAGTTTCAATGAAAGACCCCTATTTATTGCACGTTTTTGATCTTTTCGATATTGTTTAGTAGTTTGAAATCTAAGCATTTTGTTATTCTACTCTCCTTATCAATCTACATCAATATCTGCATCAATATCTGCATTCATTTCTTCAATGCTTTCATATACCTTTGCTTGTATCTTTCCACTCATGATGTCTCGCGCTTCCTGTATAGCAGCTTCGGTTTCTGCATTGTACTGTGGCGTGCGTATTTCAAACGGAAATCCTCCAACCAGTAAAGATTGACGCAAAAATATTGTTACAGCATCAGCAATAGTAATACCAAATATAGAAAAAAGTCGTTCTGCTTCTGATTTAGTTTCTGAATCGATATTAATATATGAATCAACATTTCTCTCCATAATTATCACCTCAATTATATTATACCAAATGCTAATGCAAAGATAAGTTTTTTAATAAATCAATTTATTTCTTTTTTGTCTCAGTAATCCTCTTACTCAATTCCATCAAATTAAACCCTTTCAAAGCCCCTTCAATTAACTCTGGAAGCCTATCCGGCGTACATCCAAAGCTTGGAATTCCAATATTTGCAATCTTTTTAGCCAATCTCTCATCATAAGCAGGCACTCCCCTATCTGATAATGCCACAAGAACCAGTACCTTAACCCCTGATTCATAGAGTGCAGTTAATTTTTTTATGAGTCCTGCTTCCACACCGCCTTCATAAAGATCGCTTATCAATATAAACATGGTCTTAGACGGCTCCTCAACAAATTGAGAGCAGTATTCCACAGATTTATTAATATCTGTCCCCCCACCTAACTGAATTCCAAATAGCATATCCACCGGATCAGTGTGACAAGCTTCAGTTAAATCTACAACATTAGTATCAAAAGCCACCACTTTTGTATCTAATACAGGCATAGAAGCAAAAATACAGCTCATCACCGATGAATATATTATAGAATCTGCCATGGAACCGCTCTGGTCTATGTCTATGATCACCTTCCATTGTTTGCTCTTAGTAGTTCTTTCAAAGAAGTAAAATTTATCTGGTATTATGCGCTTTCTCTCCACATCATAGTTCTTTAAATTCTTTTCGATTACCCTTTTCCAGTCCATCCCAGGCAAATTTGGTATTGGAGTGTGCCCATTTTTATGTATCGCACCTGTAACAGATCTCCTTATATCAGATTCTAACCTATCCATTATATCGTCCACAACAGCTCGAATCAATTTTCTAGCAGATTCTTTTGAGCTTTCAGGGATCTGCCCTTTTAAAGCTAAAAGCGTTCCTACCATTGAAATATCCGGCTTAATATTTTTTAATGTTTCAGGCTCAAGTAAAAGCTGCTTTAATCCCTTTCTCTCTATAGCATCAGCTTGAATCACAGATACAACATCCTCAGGAAATAAATCTCGTATATCTGTGAGCCATTTTGCAAGATTAGGAGCAGATGGACCAAGTCCTGCAGTTTTTTTGCCGCTGCCATCTTGTGATTTTGTATCATCATAAATAGCAGCAAGTGCGTTATCCATGATGGTACCTCTTTCATCAAGCTTAAAACCTGGGTTCATATCAGAAAATTTATTTTGAACTGAGTTCCCTAAAATCAATCTCCATCGTTTAATTTTTTCTTCTATCATAACAAATCACCAAAATCAAAATCATTTAACTCGCTTAAAACATTTTCTTCTTCCTCTGAAAGGTCTTTTTGCACCATTTCCGATACATCTAAGCTATCCGCACCCCAAATTTCTCCTAAAAGCTCAGCTAGGCTATTCTTCTCTCTAGATTCAAAGTTTGAAAATGCCCTCCTCAAAAGCACAACGCTTCTATAAAAATCCTCTTCTGAAAGATCTGTAACATATTTATCCAATTCTCTCCATAAAAACTGCCTAGATAAAAGCGCATATCTATTTCTCATGGATAATCCTTCAAACCAACCAGCTGCTATATCAGAAGGTATGCTGCTTGAAAATCTTCTAGATATTTCATTAGAACACTCCTCTTCAGATAATTCCCTTTTCTCTATTAAAATTGAAAACGCAAGACCAGATAATTTTGGGTTCCTGTCGTCTCTTTTAGCAAGCTCTTTCAAAGAAGAAAGCCATATTTCATAGTCTATTAGTTCATACATTTCATCTGATATCTGATACATAGCATTTATAGCCTCTATATGCTGCTTAACAGCTGAATCTGCGCAATTAGCAGCATCTACAAGTAGAAGAGCAGCTCTTAAGAATAATTGTTTAAGCAGTGGATTTAAGCACGCAGTATCTATTTGCCTTATGTCACCGTATTTAATGAGTATAAATAATTCATGAGCAGATAGCGCAATATCTACAAAGCTTCCTGAGTCTGTTGCCATTTTTTGCAGGGACTTTAAGGCATCATTTAAAGATTCCATGAGCTTGCATTCATAAGCAGATCTGATATATTTTGCAGAAGCTAGCACGTCCTTTGCTTCATCAAGTTTTTCTTTTAATGAATAAGACGCTGCAACTTCAATGGTTTCACCTTTTAAATTTGCTTCAACGATTTCTATTTCAACCTCAGGGCTCCATCTTAAATTCCACCTCTCAGCCCAAGTTGCGCTATCTTGGGATAGAGTAACTTGCTGTGCAAACTCTATATTTAAAAGTCTAAGCCTATAGAAAAAAGTTGAACGCTCTAAATCTAAGAAAGCTGCTTCTTTAGTCTTAACTCTCCTATTCTCTCTCAAATCTAGATCAAGTTCCTTTAGGACTATGGATTTATATTTATCTAGTTTAAGCCTTTTAAGCTCTCTTGCCATATCGTCCTGGACAGGAGTCTGGCTTACACCCTCTGGAAGATATCCAATTTCTGTACCTATATCGAGCCTTGCAAAACCTTCTGCTACTTCAGACACTTCTCCATGACCCATGCAAGATACAGCAGCATCGTGAAGGTCTTTAAGGCTGGGCTGCGATCCTCCATGTAAAGACGCTAAAGCTTCTGCAAGTCTAACGCTCTCGATTACATTTGCAGTAGATGTGATATTTCCACTTTCCCTCATAAATCTTCCAAGATGGGATAAATAAGAATAAGATAGATCCGCTATCCTACCTTTCGTCATGTATTCGTACATCATCTGAAAATATGCCGGAGCTAAATTTCCTGCACCATAACCAGAACTATTGGAAAGCCTATAATTTGAATATGGCATCAATGTAAGCCTGGTCTTTAAACTAGGTATATCATCAAATTCCTCTTCACTCATGGGATCCATGTCGCTCCTTAATCCTAATATATGATAAGCTCCACAGATCACGACGATTTCTTCCTGTTTAAATCCATCTAAAACAGCTTTTTCAATCTGACTTTTCATATACATCTCTCTAATATGATTATATGCATATGATATGGGAAGTGCTTCTTCCTCTAAAGATGATACCATTTCTCTTATTGTGCTGCTTTGTAAATCTATACCTTTTAAATAACTATCTTTATTTAAATTGTGTTCAAAATTTCTCTCCCAATAAGTTTCATAATCCTCTTCCCCTGATTTTATAGCTAGATTTTTATATATATCATTATGTAAATCATAATATGATTTTTTTTGTGGAGATTCTTCATTTTCTTCATTTTGCCTTTTGCTATACAGATAGAGCGATTTATTTGAAGGAAGATCTATGAAGCGAGCTTCTTTTTTGTTATCCTGTGCCCATCTTATAGCTCTATATTCTGGAGAATATTCTGAAAAAGGATATAAAAGCGTATTAACCGGTATCTCTGTGGTATAAGCTAAAACCGCAACAGGAAGCTTTATCAATTTATTTTTAAAAAAATCCATAATATATGTTCCATCCTGTGGCCCTTCAATTAAAACGCATTTAGGCTTTTTTTCATCTAAGTATTTTAATACATGAAAGCTACCTGCAGGAGAAAGGTGCCTTATTCCAAAAATCGAAAGTCTCTTATAGTCAACATTATTATCCATCTAGCTGTTCATCCCAGTGCAAGAATTATAGAGATTTCTCCAATCTGAGCCTCGCTTTTTCATCACATTTTCCAGATATTCCTTCCAGATGATCTTATCCTTGCTCTCATCCTTTACAATCGCCCCTTGAAGACCAGCTGCTAAATCATCATTGGATATTGTGCCATTCCCAAAGCTTCCAGCTAAAGCCATAGAGTTCGTCAAAAGAGAAATCGCTTCAGCAGTTGAAATCACTCCGCTTGGAGAGTTTAATTTTTGCTTTTCATCTAGTGTTAAGCCTTGCCTTAGCTCTCTGAATATTGTAACAACTTTAAGGACCACTTCATCTGCTGGAAGGGCTGATTTTAATCTATAATTTGTTGCAATTTCGGATACTCTATGCTTAACTATATCTATTTCAGTGTCGATGCTTGCAGGAGATGGAAGGTTCACTATGTTAAACCTCCTCTTTAAAGCTGAAGACATGTCGTTTACTCCTCTATCTCTTGTGTTTGCTGTAGCTATTATTGAAAATCCTCTTACAGCACTGACTTCAACAGCGAGTTCAGGAATTGATATGGTCTTTTCACTCATTATAGAGATGAGTGCATCCTGAACTTCTGACTGGCAGCGGGATATCTCTTCAAATCTAGCTAAAGTTCCCGTTTCCATTGCTCTGAATATCGGGCTTTTGATCAAAGCCTCATTTGAAGGACCATTAGCAAGGAGCATGGCATAATTCCAAGTATATCTAATTTGCTCTTCAGAAGTACCTGCTGTTCCTTGAATCACCTTACCAGAATCAAAGCAAATAGCAGCAGCTAAATTTTCTGATAGCCAGGATTTTGCTGTTCCCGGTTCTCCAATGAGCAAGAGGGATCTATCTGTCAATAGTGTTGCAATTGCCACTTCCACGAGCCTTCTATTTCCAATATATTTTGGTGTTATCTGAACCTTTCCAGATTTTCCACCTATTATGAACTTTAAAACTGAAGCAGGTGATAATTTCCATCCGAATGGTTTTTCGTCCTTATCTTCTTTGCATAGTGCTTCCAATTCTTTTATGTACAATTTCTCTGAAGGTAACCTCAATACTTCTCCCATCTTATTTTATTCATCCTTTCCTAATTGTGCTACAATAGTGGCTGCTTGAAAAAATTCGTCTACCTTTGTTTCGTTATATAAATTTAAAAACCTCTCTTTGCTGGATTTAGGAAAATATTTTAAAATCTCCCCATCTGAAATAAAATTTATATAATATCTGTAATTTTTAGTTTTAGATACCTCAAATAAGCTCAATACAAATTCAGGCATATTCAAATCATTAAAACCTATAAGCTTCTCCACTAAATCCTTTAAATATATAGGAACAGCTTTTTCATGGAGAATATTCTGCATCAATTTCTTAAATAAATATACGTGATTTTCTTCATTTGGGTCGAATAAAACCGTCGCTAAGCGTATATCCTGAGCTCTCTCGTATGTATCCTGTTTTTTAAGTGATTTTTTACCTGTAATAACTAATTGGAGCCATCTTTTATCTATCTTTGCTATATTTAAATTTGAGAAATCATAATTATAATATCCATAATTGCTCCTGTCATCATTTTCATCTAAATTATAGACGCAAAAGCAGCTTAAAGGCAAATATCCATCCAAATAAAATTTATTGAATGCATCATACACTTCTTCCTTTGATAATCTTGAAAAAGCCATCTTAAAATACACTGAAACTATGTAATTTGATCTATTGACTACTTTTTCCTTTCCGCAAAGCCTTTTTATAAGATTAAAGCTCTTTTCATCATTGTTTTTTAACAATATCTCTTCAACGCTGTTTGAAATATTTGATACTGCACTAGGATTGTACTTTGATAACTTTTGAAATTTATTGTCAAGCAGCAATTCTTCAAAAAAATCGAATATATAGTCGTCATCTTTAAAAGCTAAAGCCTGCAGCATATATTGAAAATCTTCCAATGCTTTTGTTTTATCTTTATCTTCACCCTCTAAGAAACAATTACTATAAGCCTCTTTAATGCGATTAAATAAAACTCCATTATATTTTTCACTATCTAAATGCTTTAACGCTTCAATAGAGGATTTAAATTGCTTTGTCAAAAATAAATCCACTGCTCTTTCAATCCCTTTTTCTGATTTTTGTTTACATAAAGCGACCAGGGCAGCTTCTCTAACTTCCTTTTTCTTATCGGAAGCTAAACTTAAAAGTATATCTTCATTTTTAGGATCATCAGCTAAAATATCAATAGCCTCTATTAAAACATATGAGCTTCCTTCTTCTAGAGTCTTTTTTACGTAATCATCTACGCTTTCATCCTTAAAATAATGCAGAAGCTTTAAACGCATTGCATCATATGACTTCCCTTTTACATCCATCTTTTCTTTTAAATAAGGAATCATAGAAGGACCAACAGATGGAATTACAACGTCAATGGCAAATGATGATATTTCAGAATATTTATCTTCAATAGCATCTGCTAAATACCTATGAGTCCTCACATCTTTAAATAGTCCATTTTTATACCCATCTTTTATGACCTCATATCTTCCAGAATTACTTGTAGTCAAAGCTTCTATCAAAACCTTCAGTTTAGAATAAGGAGCATTCGTCTCTATTTCATATTTGTTTTTAATTAAATTTAAATCTTCCAAATCGCATTCAGGAATTGATTCTCCTTGAGTGTATAAAACTGAATAGAGCAAAACTCCAATCTCTAAAAGCCTTTCTGAAGATCTATTCGGATCCTTCGTTAAAAACTCTACTTCTTGTTTTAACTTTTTAAATACAGGAGATTTTTCACCTAGTTTTCCAAGCACAGGTATTAATTTTGTTATCCTTGGATCTTGTGCTGCAAATTGGCTTCCAGCTACGTATAGTCTGTTGATCTCTTGCAATAAATCGTATAGAGGTTGTATTCTCATATTATCCTCCTAATAAATTATTCTTAATATATTAGTATCAGTTATGATGGATATGGGTCTAGCAACTAAAAGAGAAGTATCCATATTATTTTCAAAAACAACTGCCATGCAAACATCCTTATCAGAATCCAGAAGTCCATCCATAGAGTAATCTAAATTCTCTTTAAATATGGAGATATCGCCTAAAGTAATTCCATTTCCAAATTCGTCAAAAGCTATATAATATGGGCTTCCCTTTGCCTTTTTTAAACTTGAAATCTTAATCAGCGCAATTGGATTTTTATCTGCAAGTGGGCTTCTTATCATATTTTTTATAGACTTTCCAAGTTCATTAAAATTTGAACTCATATAATATTTTATTCTTTCAATGTGCTCTTTGTTAACAGGTGAAGCTTTGAAATTATCCCATCTTATCCTTGGATTAACACTTCCAGGGTATATAAATAGTTCATCCGTTTCTAAACAATTAAAAAAGCTATCATCCTCTTTAATATATTTTACGGCTTTAAAAGGTCTATAATTTTTTGTCTTATATAATTTCCCTGTATGTAAGCTTATCCAATAGCCCACATCTACGAATTCTTTTCTAGATAAATCCTCATAGCTATAAAAACCTAATTGAACAAGCTCCGCATTTTCTTCTTTCATTCCATATTGACTTAGTTCACTTAATTTCCAAGCATACCCAATCTGCTCCTCTATAGAACTTGAAAGATCTACATTTTTTTCTGGGTCTTCTCTTTTATTTTTAAGATACTCTTTAGCTTGTTTAATAAGAGCATAGGAGTATGTTATTTGATTTATAGTCTTTATATAATTATCTTTATCCATATCCTTTGTTAAAAAAATATCTAAAAGAGAATTCTGAATTCCGCTGATATAATAATTTCCTAATTGCTTAATCTGATCTTCAAAAGTCTTTCTTTCTCTCCCATCAACGGCTGCAATGCCTATATTTACAATGGATTCCAGGATCTTCCCTGCAATTTCAATTCCCTGAAGCTGCATATCTATTTTCTTAATCTGAGCACTTTTTTGAATGAAAGTCTTCGGACCTTTTTCTTTTTTCTCATTATTTTCTTTTTGTTCCTGTTTTTTCTCGATCCTCTTCTCCAGTCTCTCCCTCTTCTGGGCTATGTCATCAGGTATATCCTCTACTTTAAAAGTATTTCCATTTATAAATGAATACATGAGTCCCAATGCGTGCTTGCAAGGAATCTGCCTACTTGGACAAGAACATCTGAATACTGGTGATTTTTTATCGATGAAATCAACAGACACAAAGTATGGATTCTTGCCACTTCCTGCACATTCTCCAAATAAAAGTGTCTCATCAGAAGTTTTACTAAGCTTTAAGAACTTTTTTTTATTTGCTATATCTTCACCATTCTTTATTGCTGAGGCATTTTGAGCTAAAAGATCTACTTCACTCTTATTTAAAGTCATTTGTATCACCTCGTTTTTTATTAACTTATAAAGTTATTATATCATTATATTATGATGATAAATAAAAAAAATCTCCTTAACCTAATTAAAAGAGATTTTCTTTAGAATTTAAATATCGTTTTCTTCGTTCCATAATTCGTAAGCATCCACTACTGTTTGATATTCATCATCATCTTCAACTGTTATAAATCCTTCTTCCCCGTTTTCAAGTTTGGTTATTTTTAGTATTATGCCTTCTTCTTCCAGTGCTTCATCTTCAATTGGTAAAACTATAACATACTCATTCTCTTCGATGTCTAGTTTAGTTATCACTTCAAAATCAACATTCTTACCATCTTCATCAGTAAGCGTTATTATCTCAGGACTAAATTCCATCTTTCAGCACTTCCTTCTTTAAGCTATCAAGATAGGTCTGCAATATCAATACAGCAGCCATTTTATCCACTAACCCTTTTCTCTTTTTTCTGGAAAAATCAGCTTCAAGCATAGCTTTAATTGCGGAAGCTGTAGTCAATCTTTCATCTTGATACACTAATTCAATTTTTATCTTAGATAACAGGTGGTGGCAAAATTCCTTAACTTTCTCACTTTGAAATCCTAAAGTTCCATTCATATTTAAAGGTAATCCTGTAACTATTTTGCAAACTTCATATTCTCTGCATACTTTGATTACTTCGTTTAGATCATCTTCAAGCTTTGTTCTTCTTAAAGTGTAAAGCCCTTGTGAAATAGTATATGTAGGGTCGCTTATTGCCATTCCAATGGTCTTATCCCCAACATCTAATCCCAAAAACCTCATTCATTTTCTCCTAAATAAACCTTTAAGACCTCTTCTAATATTACATCTCTTTCTAATTTCCTAATTAATGACCTTGCACCATTGTAATTTGTTATATAAGTAGGCTCACCTGATATCAAATATCCTACCAATTGGCTAATTGGATCGTAGCCTTTTTCCTGTAACGATTGATATATTTCTTTCAAAATTTCTTTTGTGAGTTCTTTATTAGACTTTATCAATTCGAATTGCTTTGTAAAATCTTGCATATTAACCCCACCTTCTTTAATAATTATTTATATTATAATCCATATTATTCTTTATGTATATAGATTACTAGGATCAAACATAATTTTGCTTTATTTTAATAAATTCTCTATTATTTTCCTTGCAGAAGAAATAGATTCATCTAATTTAGAAACATCCTTCCCTCCTGCTTGAGCGTAATCTACTCGTCCGCCACCATTGCCACCAGAAATTTTGGCAACTTCCTTAATAATTTTACCACAATGTGCGCCTTTTTCTATAGCAATTTTATCTGCAACACATATGAAGAAAATTTTATTCTCGTCCTTTGCACCAAGCAAAACAATAGAATTATTTACCTTTTCTTTAATTTTGTTTGCAAGTACAATGACCTGGTTTGTTTCTAAATTTAAAACCTTATCGCAGATTAAATTTACTCCCTTTACTTCAACTTTTTTATTGATTATATTATCCATACCCATAGAAGCAATTTCGGCTTTTAATTCTAAAATGGTTTTATCTCTTTCCTTTAAGCTTTCATAAAGCTGCTTGATTCTAAGAGCCATTTCATGAGCACCCACTTTAGTCAGTTCCTCAATGGATTTAATGACATTTTCATCTTCGTTTAAATGATTCATCAAATTAAGCCCAGTGACAGCCTCGATCCTTCTTATTCCAGAAGCAATGCCAAATTCACTTGTTATCTTAAATAAACCTATTTCACCAAAATTCTTAACATGACACCCACCACAGAACTCAGTAGAATAATCACCGCCTTTAACAACTCTAACAACATCACCATATTTTTCGTCAAATAATGCTATAGCCCCACTCTCTTTTGCTTCTTCAATAGGCATCTCAACTGTTTCAACTTCACTTGATTTCATGATCTCATTATTCACAATTTCTTCGACCCTGTGAATTTCTTCTCCAGAGAGACCTGAAAAATGAGTGAAATCAAATCTAATCTTTTTATCGTCTATATAAGATCCAGCTTGATGTACGTGGTTTCCAAGGACATCCCTTAAAGCTTGATTTAAAAGATGAGCAGCAGTATGATTTCTAGTTATGCTCTTTCTCCTATCTTCATCTACTTTTAATGTAACCTCATCACCTATATTTATATTTCCATTTAATACTTTACATGCATGAATAGTATTGCTATTTATATTTAATTTAGTATCGATAACTTGAAGTGTTGCGTCATCATTATATATTATGCCAGTATCTCCAACCTGACCACCTTTCTCACCATAAAAAGGTGTAACATCTGTAACTATGATAACCTCATCGTTAATTTCAGCACTATTTACAAATTGATTCTCTCTAATAATAAACCTGACAATGCTATTTGTACTAGTGGTTTCATAGCCTAAAAAATCTGTTTTAAAATCAAGAGGAAGTTTATTTACAATAGTATCATCCGATCCCATATAATTTGTTTTTTCTCTTGCGCTTGAAGCCATCTCTTTTTGCTTAGCCATGCAAGCATTAAAGCCCTCCATGTCAACTTCCAAACCCTTTTCGTTTAATATTTCACATGTCAATTCTACAGGAAAACCAAATGTATCATATAGTTTAAAAGCCAAATCCCCTTGTATAACTTTATCTTCATCTTCATTTATTTCTGTTAAGAAATCACCTAATAAAGAAAGTCCGGTGTCGATGGTTTCATTAAATTTCTCTTCTTCAATTAAAATAACTCTTTCAATATAAGCTTCTCTTTCTTTTAATTCCGGGTAGCTTTCTTTGAAATTCTCTACAACCACTTTAAAAAGCCTATACAAGAATAACCTGTTAGATCCAAGCTTTTTTCCATGCCTAGAAGCTCTCCTTAAGAGCCTCCTTAAAACATATCCTCTTCCTTCATTTGAAGGGATTACATTATCAGAAATTAAAAATGTGATGCTCCTTAAATGATCAGTGATTATTCTAAGGGATACATCTTTTTCATAGCTTTCACCATATTTCACACCTGTCTCTTTGGACACTTCATTTAATATATTAGAAAAAGCATCGATCTCAAATATGCTATTCACACCTTGCATGATCATGGAAATTCTTTCAAGCCCCATACCGGTATCTATATTTGGGTTTTTTAGCCTGTTGTAATTGCCTTCTTCATCCTTATCAAATTGAGTGAAGACTAAATTCCAAAACTCAATTATCCTATCAGCTTCTGATGCTAAAATAAATTCCTCGAGGTTTTTTATTTCACCTTCTCCTCTATCGTAATGAATTTCAGAGCAAGGTCCACATGGTCCAAGTCCTATTTCCCAAAAGTTATCTTCTTTCCCTAATCTAAATATCCTGCTTTCAGGAATCCCTGTTTCTTCTTTCCAAAGTTCATAAGCTTCGTCATCGTCTAAATATATAGTTGCAAATAGCTTTTCTTTAGGTAATTTTAATACTTCAGTGACAAATTCCCATGCCCACCTTATAGCTTCTCTTTTAAAGTAATCCCCAAAAGAAAAATTCCCCAGCATTTCAAAAAAAGTATCATGCCTTGAAGTGATGCCTACATTATCGATATCGATGGTCCTCAAACATTTTTGACATGTTGCCATGCGCTTTGATGGTGGTGTTTTAAGCCCTGTAAAGTATGGCTTTAATGGCTGCATTCCTGCATTTACAAGGAGCAGGCTTTTATCGTTTTGAGGTATTAAAGGAAAGCTCTTCTCAATATAATGTCCCTTGCTTTTAAAAAACTCTAAAAATTCCTTCCGTATTTGGTTTAAACTCATCTTTTCCATATTATTATCTCCTTTAAAATAAAAATAAAAAAACTCTCATTCCTAAAAAAACAAGGGACGAAAGTAAGATCCGTGGTACCACCCTAATTGCGTAAAACGCACTCATTAGAATACAGGCTCAAAAGCAGCGTTCAAAAATACATCTATAGAAGTTTTCACCAAGCACTTCCTCTCTTTGATACGACATAAAATCTACTCATTTTCTCATTGCCTAATATAATATTTTAATCTATTATATAAGACAGTTTTCTTAAAGTCAATTAAAAAAAATAATAGTTTATGTCTTCGTATATTATTTTTATCATGGCTGCAATAGGAATGCAAACGATCATTCCAAATACTCCGCCAATTTTTTGACCGATGAGTATCAATAAAATGATCACTACAGGGTGTATATTTATAGTTTCCCCAGTGATTTTTGGAGCTATTATATTAGCTTCTATTTGCTGTATGATTAAATATGCTATAAATACGTACAACGCTTTATATGGAGACATTAAAAAGGCTATTAAAATCGCTGGTACAGTTCCTATTATTGGACCAAATATAGGTATAATGTTGAACACACCGTTTAAAATCGATAGCAATAATGCATATTTAATATTTAACATATATAAAGCTATAAACGTAAATATGAAGACGAAAACGCTTAGTAAAAATTGGGCATAAATATACCTTCTTAAGATCTTATCTATATCTTTCCAAAAAAGCCTTATAGAGTTTCTCAAAGTTACAGGAAAAAATTTCAATACTATTGCGATTAAATCTTCGCCGTCTACTATTATATAATATGTTATAACTGGTACTACTGTTAATCCTACGATGTTTTTTCCAAATGACATTATAGAATTTATCAATGCTGCTAAAGAAGCTGATACAAAGCTTTTTACGTTTGTATAAATTTCTTGAATGATGAATACGCTCTCTTCATTTTTAGTGAATTTTGAAATTTCATTTTCTATGTTTTTAAGCAATTCATTGATGACATCGAATTCTTTTTGGGCTCCTGTTGTTTCCATTATTATAGATGGGATCAGTATTGAGACAATGGCACTAAATATCACTAAAAATGCGAACAATAAAAATAATGTTGCGGCTTTTTTGTTCATATTATTTTTTACTAAATAATTCACCGCTGGAGTTAAAATATATGAAATTATGAACGATATTATGATTATTGAAAATGCATATTTTATAACAGGTATGTTTAAAGCTACAATGAGGATTATGGGGATGATAATGGTTAAAACCCTGATTAAAATTTTGCTGTTCATTAATGTTCTAAACTGCATTTAACATATCTCCCTTGATACACCGTGAGGCACACTGATTAATGTTTCTCTAATGTTCTTATTTAAATAAATATATTTCTGTTTGAATTTTAAATCATTTGCTAAAGCAACTCTTTTACCTTCAATAAAATTTAGTAAAAGCCCGGAAGAGATGAGTATCGCTTTGATATTATAGCTGTCGTCTACAAATAAATCATCTAAAACTCCAACTATGCAATTAGTATTATCGACTATCTCAATTCCTTTTATTTTTGAAAATAAATCTCCTTTAATGATTTCAATATCTTGAACTATGATCTTTTCATTTTCAAAATCAGCTTTGCTTATACATTTTATCATAAACCCGTTTTTTTTAGAAAAAAATGAGATGTTTGACATAGTGATTCCTGTTACTTCCCATTTGTAAAAGTCGATGATAATATCGCTTGAAAAACCAATTTTTTTTTCATGAAGGTTGTAAATATCTAAATGCTTAAAGTCTTTCCATCTTCTCATATCCTACCACCAAAAAAGAATTTATTTAACTCTTTAAATTATTAACAGGATAAAATGATTATATTCTATTTCAAAAAAATAAATCATCTTTTAAGCTGTAACAAAATCATCGATCTTTGCACATAATATTATGATTAAGATTGGAGGTAAATTAATGAATTATTT
Source organism: Oscillospiraceae bacterium (assembly GCA_009785875.1). GTDB lineage: Bacteria > Bacillota > Clostridia > Clostridiales > Clostridiaceae > WQUF01. The sequence continues at coordinate 15,582 of WQUF01000493.1, forward strand.
AGATTATTTAAGCGATCACATTGAGGTATCAGTTGGGGATGATTTAATGCCAAACGCTCCCCTTAAAAATAACAAGTTTAAAACTGTAGAAGAATTTATCTTAGAGGCAGATGAAGAGGAAAATAGAGAGTACGAGAGAGGAGTAATGGAACTTAGAGAAAAGGATTTTTCCGAAGGTATCGATATTTTTAAAAATTTTCAATACTTGGATATAGATCTTCTAAATCAGGACGAAAGAGGATGGAATTATTTTGAAAGACCAAATGTGCTGCAGCATCTTGATTTAATGGCATCGATTCAAAATTTGGGCGTATTTTCACCATTAATTGTGAACAAAAACTTTGAGGGGAAATACATTGTTATCTGTGGACAATCCAGGGTGAATGCTTTAAAGGATCTCTTTAAAAATACCAAAAATGAACGCTTTAAATATGCCCCCTGTTTCATAATTGAAGGAAAGATCGATGAATACTACGTTCGCTCTCTTATAATAGATTCTAACTTGACTTATCGCTCTGTACGCAGAGAAACTCTTTTGAAGGCAATATTTGAAAGGGCGGAATTACTCAAAAGGACCAAAAAGTTTAAAAATGAATTAAATGTGGCTCAAACCATTGCGGATGAATTTGGACTGTCTAAAGGCACGATCAATAACTATTTGACTATGAAGAAGCTCTGCCCTGAAGCTATGACTTTAGTATCTAAAAAGGAATTGAATATGGATTCTGCTAAAAAGCTTGCAAAATTTGAACAAGAAGATCAACTTTATATTTTGGAGCATACGAGCCTTAAAAATTTAAACGATCAATTTAAAGCAAAAGTCCTCACTAAAGATATAGATTTAGCAAAGCCTGTTCAAAAGCAAATAGATGAAAAGATTGAGACTTTGGATACAAAAGTACCAAATATGACTACTGTTAAAGTTGAAGTGGCAAAGGATCGCTTGGTGAAATTTTTAAATCTCGTTATAGAATTTAAAAAAGAAGAATTAGCAGGATTCTCAAAGCTTACGGATAGAAAATATATCAAAAAGACCATAAATGTAACAGTAAATGAAACCCACATGGAACACTTTGTATCAAATGGAATAATAGATAAAGCTTTAATCAATAGAGTGTGTTCAAGCGATTACTATACAATAATGGGATATAAAACAAGAGGCTAGTGGCTAGTGACTAGTGACTAGAGGTTCGCTGCAACAGAGGAGCCTATTTGACGGCGTTTTTAGATAATTCCCGATAAAAATCGCTATACTGATATGGGAAAACTTAGGGTACAATTAATTCAGCGAAATTTAGGATCTTTTGAAAATACATAAAAAAAAGATAAAAATCCAAAGAAACTTTTGGATTGAAATATTTTATTTTTAGGAACATTTTTGAGATTAGAATTTTAAAAATGAGTAAAATTTATACTCAATTAAAAAGTAAGAGAGCAAGTTTTTTGATGTCTTACTTGCTCTCTTAAGGTCATTTCTATGATTTCAAAGATTCTAAGAAGTAATGTTTAGGCATTAATATAATATTCAAGTTGATCAAATTAAATGCATAGTTTTTGATTAAAATTTTTAAAAATAATTATTGACAAATGCTCACTACAAGTGTAATGTATACATATACTACATATGTAGATATCAAAAAGGAGAGATAAAATGATTACAATTCCTAGAATATCAGAAGCAGAATGGCAAATCATGAAAATACTTTGGGAAAAATCGCCTATGGTATTTTCTGAGATTAAAGAAAAATTGGATCCTTTATTTAATTGGAAAGAAAACACTATCCATACTATGCTTACAAGGCTTGTAAATAAAGGTGCATTGAAGATTGTAGAGACAAAACCTTTGAAGAAGTATGCTCCCATTGTTACTGAAAATGAGTGTGTATCTGCAGAAACAGAATCATTTCTTAACAGGGTTTACAACGGAAGCCTTGATAAATTAGTAACTGGTTTTATTGAAAATAAGAAATTGTCAGAAAAAGAAATCGATGAGCTTAAGAAAATATTGGATGAAGCAAGATTGGAGGAATAGATGATGAAGGTCTTAATAGATTCCTTTGATGCTATTATCAAATTATCTATCTATGGTGCAATCACAGCTCTGATAATATTTATCTTTAAGAAGATATTAAGCAGAAGAATAAGCGCAAAGCTCCACTACTTTATCTGGTTTATATTGCTCTTAAGGATTTTAGTTCCCATAATGCCTCAGAGCTATTTAAGCATATTTAACGCTACTAAACCAATTGAAAGCAATTACTCTCAATTTATATTACAAGTACAACCAAGTATCATTGCTG
>WQUF01000494.1 GCA_009785875.1 Oscillospiraceae bacterium
ACACAGGCTCCTGGAAATACTACCGCAGCTCCTAATGCAGTGACTTCAGCATCACCAAAGGAAAGCTCTGACCCAGCTGCTATTGCAACAGGTTTATCAAAGGATGGAAGTTGGATATTCTCTATATTGAGCGATGTTACATTGACTGACCCATTGACAGTGACTGGAACATTCCACGACAAAGATGATGCTACAGCTGCTGTGTATAGAAAACTTGCTCTTTATGCTCAAGATGCTAATCACAATGTAACAGCAAATTACACTTTAACTGTTCCAAAGATAACTGTCAATTCTCCAAACTTTAGAATACAAAATGGAACAGTAAAAGGTGACATCTATGTAAATGCAAATGGATTTGACTTAAATGGATGTACTTTAAATGGAAATCTATATTTTACGAAAGATGAATTTAAGAACTCATTTACAAACACAAAAGGTACTATAACAGGTAAGACTGAAGTTACAGGTAATGCTGATGCAGTAGCTGCAGTATCAGCAAACAAGGAAAGCTCAGATCCAGCTGCAATTGCAACAGGATTATCAAAAGATGGAGTATGGATATTCTCTGTATTAAGCAATGTTACAATGACCGATCCATTGACAGTTACAGGTGAATTCCACGATAAGGATGATGCTACAGCTGCTGTATATAGAAAGCTTGCTCTTTATGCTCAAGATGATAAACACAATGTAACTGCTCAATTTACATTAACTGTTCCAAAGATAACTGTTAATTCACCAAACTTTAGAATTCAAAACGGAACTGTAGTTGGTGACATCTATGTAAATGCAAATGGATTTGACTTAAATGGATGTACTTTACAGGGAAATCTATATTTCACAAAGCAAGAATTTAGCGATTCATTTAAAAACACCAATGGTACTATAACAGGTAAGACTGTAATTACAGGTAATGCTGACGCAGTGACTGCAGTATCACCAGATAAGGAAAGCTCAGATCCAGCTGCTATTATAAAGGGTTTGTCAGCAGATGGAGTTTGGATATTCTCTGTATTAAGCAATGTTACTGTACCTAATGAAATAGTAGTAGATGGAGAATTCCACGATAAAGGTGATACTGCAAATGCAATTTATAGAAAACTCGCTCTTTATACTCAAGATGACAAACACAATGTTACAGCTCAATTTACTTTGACCGTTCCAAAGATAACTGTTAATTCAGAGAACTTTAGGATACAATATGGAACTGTAAAAGGTGACATCTATGTAAATGCTAACGGATTTAATTTAAATGGCTGCACTTTAGATGGAAATCTATATTTCTCAAAACAAGAATATATGGATTCATGCAAGAATACAAACTTTACTGTAACAGGAACTACAGCAGTTCAATAAAAAAATAAAAGAGGATCGCAAAAGGTCCTCTTTTTAATCCATCTTTTCACCTCTATTATATTTTTCCATCTTTATTAAATCCTTAATTTCAAGGTCGTATTCTCCTGAAAGGGATTCTAAATGATGGGTCAACTCGTGTAAAATGACATCTCTAAGCTTTTCTTTAAATTGATCCTTAGGAAGGTTCCCATAAACAATAGCAAGAGAACCATAATAGATCCTTATGCTCCTTCCTAATTGATAACTACGTTGATATTCTCCTAAAGTATATAGATCATTATTCTTGCTTTTAGGATGCAATTTATAATTTTCTAAAAGTACAACTCCACCATTCAAATAATTAAAGTATACTTCAGGTATTTCAGTTACTATCTCATCCATCATTTCTCCTGCTTCTTCTAACGAAATCAAAAATATCACCTCTTTTTTATTATAGTAAATTTTCGTATTTTTGTGAATACTATGAGTATAAGGGGCCAATTTTACCCTGAAAATATATTTTAAGGATTGAGTTTATATGATATTATTAAAAAATTGCAGTGTTTATAGTCCATTTAACTTAGGGAAAAAGGACATTCTATTATCCTATGATAAGATTTTAGGAATTTCGAGTCCCATTGATCCCCCAAAAGATAATTTCCCTAGTTTAGAAGTTATCGATTTAAAAAATAAAACTGTAATACCGGGACTAATCGACCTCCATGTGCATATGATAGGAGGGGGAGGTGAAGGAGGTTTTACCACAAGAACTCCTGAACTTAACATCTCTGGCTTTTTTAAAGGTGGTATCACAACAGCTATAGGTCTTTTAGGTACAGATGCTGTAACAAGGAGCTTGCCTCAGCTCTTAAGTAAAGCAAGAGCTTTGGATGAAGAAGGATTATGCACCTATATTTGGACTGGTTCTTATGAACTACCAACTCGTATTTTAACACAAAATCCAAGAAGCGACATCATATTAATAGATAAGATCATTGGAATAGGAGAGCTGGCTGTATCGGATCACAGGAGCAGCAATCCTCAAATACATGAGCTGATTCATATTGCATCTGAAGCTAGAGTTGGTGGGCTTTTATCTGGTAAATGCGGCATATTGCACATACATTTAGGCGACGGAAAATTAGGTCTAAAGCCTGTTTTGGATATTTTTGACAATTCTGATATCCCTTATGAAAACATTCTTCCTACTCATGTAAATAGAAATCCTAAGTTATTTAATGAGGCAATCAAGTTCGGCAAAAAAGGTGGTTATTTTGATATAACTTCAGGAATAAATAAAGATGACGATGGTGGAGTGGCTCCGGATAGCGCATATATATCAGCTTTAGAAAGCAGTGTGAATAAAAATCACATAACCATGAGTTCTGATGGTGGTGGGAGTAAGCCTTCTTTTGATGAAAACGGCAAGCTTTTAAAATTAGGAGTGGCCGATCTTTCATCTCAATTTAAATGCTTAAAAGGACTTTTGTCAAAGGATTTAAAGATGGAAGATGCCCTTTTGCCATTTACTTTTAACCCGGCTAATCTGCTTAAATTGCCTAAGCAAGGGAT
>WQUF01000495.1 GCA_009785875.1 Oscillospiraceae bacterium
CAACATCTGCTCCGCCTACCATATTAGTTGTAACTGAGATTGTTACACTTTTTTTAGGAGCATCTGTTGCCTGTGCTGATGTTGTCGTTGTCGCTGGTGCAGAAGTAGTCGTTGTGGTTGTCGTTGCCGTTTCTGGCGGTTTCGGTGAACATGCTGCCATAGTTGTTAAAAACATTAAAATTGACAGTGCTGCACATAAACTCTTTTTCATTGATATCCTCCTCGTATAATATGCTAAATTAACGTTTTCATATAATACTAGTTTAGCTATTTTTTCATTGCTTGTAAATACATTTAAGCTACTAAAATATATCATAAAGAGATATTTTCTATTGAATAATTGAAGTCAGTATGCAAAATAAATTATGATAGGTTCCTTTTTTATTTTATGCAGCATAATATAAAGATGGAACAGAAATATTTATTTTTTATTATAAAAATATTTTTACCCAGAATTTAGATAATATGTTATAATTATTTAAATTATATTTAAGGTGTGGTTACAGTGAAACAATTGAATTATAAGCAAAAAACTGATAAGAAAAAGATCAAAAAAGAAAATGAAATTATAAAGGATTTATTTAAAATTCTGTTATTTTTAATAATTTTGCTCATAGTGCTTCCAAGTCGGGAAGCTGTAAGATGGGGCATAATATATAGCCATGTTGTGGAAAAAGAAGATAACTCAATATCAATATCATTTGACACAAAAGAGCTGCTTACTTTAAATGTTAAAAATGTAAAGAACAAAATTTTTTCTTTTTATAATATGCAGTTTAATTTGGCTCAAATTAAGCAAAGTGATAATAATATAATATTGAGGTTCTTAAAAAATGAGACTTGGAGTTTTGCTGGAGACAAAGCTGTTTTTAATTTCGTAGAAGAAGGGCAAAGTCCCACTATATCTTATGTAACAATAACTGGTTTGGATGCATTGGTTATTTATAGAGAAAACATCAACTTAAGCGATAACATGTTTTCTTTTACACTTAAAAAAAATGACATAGAGATGTATTCTAAAATAAATATTAACATTTCAAATTCAAAAGTGATAGAATATAAATTAAGATTTATGCCCTCAAAAAAATAAGGAGAATTTTATGAATAAAGAATGGATTGAAGTAAAAATAACAACAACCACTGAGGGAGTGGAACTTTTATGTGGTACGATCTATGATACCGATGTTCTTGGAGTGTATATTGAAGATAAAAATGATATAGGTCCAAACGACAAGAATAGCTGGGATTATATGGATGAAAGCCTTATTTCACTAAAAGAGGGTGCAATTCTTAGAGCTTACTATGAAGAGTCAGATAAATTCCACATATACTATAATAGACTAAAGGATGCGCTAAATAGTCTGGAAGCAAAAGGGGAAGGCACTATAACAATTTCTAAAGTTCATGAAGAAGATTGGGAAAACAATTGGAAAGAATATTTTAAGCCTTTTCATGTTTCAGATAAGCTCGTTATCAAGCCTATTTGGGAGGATTATCCTGCATCTTTAGATGAAATTGTCTTAAAAATAGATCCTGAGATGGCATTTGGGACAGGTACTCATGAGACCACAAGGATGTGCCTTGAATTAATTGAAAAGTATTTAATTAAAGATGCAATAGTCTTCGATATAGGAACAGGTTCAGGGATTTTAGCCATTGCTGCATCATTATATGGAGCAAAAGAAGTGGTGGGTATAGATTTAGATGATATGGCTGTTAATTCAGCTAAAAAGAATGTTTCTTATAATGATTTAAATAACGTAGAAATATACCAAGGCAATTTTTTAGATGATATAGAAGGAAAAGCAGATTTGGTCATTGCGAATATAATTGCAGATGCTGTAATATTCATCTCTTCTAAAGTTAAGGAAGTATTGAATGAAAATGGGCTTTTTATAAGTTCAGGAATACTGCTGGAGAATGCAGAGAGAGTAAAAAAGGAACTTATAAATACAGGATTTGAATTAATTGAAGAAAAACAAAAGGGTGAATGGGTAGCTCTTATCTGTTCTGTAAGGTGAAAGATGCATAAATTTTTCGTGGATAAAAAAAACATTTCAAATAATATTGCTTTAATAAGAGATGATGATGTTAAACATATCTATAAAGTCCTAAGGTTAAAAACTGGTGACGATATTATCATCAACAATTTAAATAGAGAGGAATATTTAGGCAAGATAAGTGAAATAACTAAAGAATATGTGAAAGTAATTCTGAATGAAAAGCTAAACAAAGACAATGAGCCAGAGGTTAAAGTGCATCTTTTTCAAGGAATACCTAAAAATTCGAAGATGGATTATATTTTGCAAAAATGTACTGAAATTGGAGCTTATGAATTTACACCTGTTGTGACAAAGAGGGTAATGTTAAGTGAAATTAAAAAAAAAGATAGATGGCAGAAAATTGCACTTGAAGCTGCAAAGCAAAGCCAACGGACTATTATTCCAAATGTAAATGATGTTTTAAATTGGGAAAGCTTATTAACTGAGCTTAAAAAATTTTCCATGGTGATAGTCCCTTATGAAGAAGAAAGATTTTTAGGAATAAAAAAGTTACACCGAGGAAAAGAATATAAAGATATAGCTTTAGTGATTGGTCCTGAAGGTGGGTTTGAAAGAGAAGAAATCGAAAGTTTAAAACAAATTGGAGCTAAAATAGTCACCCTTGGACATAGAATACTTAGAACTGAAACTGCTGCAGGCATAGCATCATCATTTATATTGTATGAGCTTTCTGATATGGGGGGATCTTATGAATAAGGTTTCTTTTATAACATTAGGATGCAGGGTCAATCTATGTGAAACAGAAGCTATGATGGAAAAATTTAAAAGAGAAGGATTTTTAATAGTAGATCCTAATGAAAAAGCTGATGTATGTGTGATAAATAGCTGTACTGTTA
>WQUF01000496.1 GCA_009785875.1 Oscillospiraceae bacterium
GTATATACAGTTATATACTATAAGGCGTAGGTTACTGTTGCTTATCGTTGTAGTAGTTTTGCGAGAACTGATAATCCGATAAGCATTTTAACAGTTTCCTGCGCTTTCGTATTTTAAAACAATTTATTAACAGTCTTTTAAGGGAAACGGAAAGGCATTAAAATCTGGAGTAATTTAAGTTATGGATACAGAAAACAAACTAAAAGAAATGAGAGAATTGGAACTTAAACTTTTTGTTATAGAGTTTAATAAAGCATCTTTATTAGACCGGTCATTTTCAAAAAGAAATTTGTCAAGTGAAAAAAAGAAAGAGTTTAGGGAAAATTTGTTAGATTTTTCGATTTATCTAATGAATAAAATAGATGATAATACTTTGATAAATAGTGATATTCGGGAAAAAATCCAAAAATTGAAAGCTATTGACGGAAACATCTCATTCGGACAAGCGCAAAAAGTGATAAATGTAGTTTTGAAGCTCTATTGTTTTCTGACAAATAAGTTGAGTCTAATTGAAGAATTGGATTGTCCTCTTGATTCAACAACGATGAAAGGATATAAAATTCCTAATGCTCAAATGATTAATGTTACCGAAGAGGATTATTTGATTTATCAAAAAAAATTTGATTCGGAATATAATGGGATTCGGATTTTGAAGGATGCCATTTATGATGAGAATAGAATAAATAATTTTTTAACTATAAAATATTAATTGATAATGGAAAAGATGTTTATTAAATGTAATGTATGCAAAATTTGGTTAGTTGCAATTATTTTAATATTTCAATTTACAACCATTTACGCATATGATTTTAGAGTTTTTAATGCTGATGAGAAAGCAATTTTCTACAATAAGGGAAATGACGGCAGAAGTGCTATTGTTACATACGGGTCATCTCCTGGGACGTATAACGGTATGATTAACATTCCTGCCACGGTAAACTATGAAGGTATAAATTATACTGTTATTTCAATCGGGGAAAGTGCATTTTGGACATGCTCTAATTTATCTAGTGTATCAATCCCTAACACTGTTAAAAGGATAGAGAATGATGCTTTCAAAGATTGTAGCTCTCTGGTATCTATTAGTATTCCTTCAAGCGTAATCTATATCAGTAATAGTGCTTTTCTAACAGTTAATGGTTATATACCTTGGTTTAACCAATTATACAATAATGCACCTGATGGCATGTTTTACATCAATTCTGTGTTGTACAAATATAAGGGCTCTATGCCCAATAATACGGTAATTACTTTGAAGGAAGGGACATCTTCTATTTCGGGACAAGCTTTTTATAATTGTACTGGTTTAACAGGAATTAATATTCCTCAAAGTGTTGCTGAAATTGGGGGTGCAGCTTTTTACAATTGTCAAAACTTAGCAGGTATTACTCTTCCTACAGGTATAACTTCGATTGAAAATGCTACTTTTTATAATTGCAATGCTCTAAAAACCATTGTTCTTCCGGAAAATGTTATTTCAATCGGGTTAAGTGCTTTTTATAATTGTTATGGTTTAACAAGTATTATTATGGGACATAAAGTTACTACGATTTTGGATAATGCATTTGAAAGTTGTTCCAGATTAACAAGTATAACAATTCCGGAGAGTGTTACTACAATGAGAGGTAGTGTTTTCTATGGTTGTAGTAGCTTAACAAGCATCGTTATTCCTGATAATGTTACCTCAATTGGAACGAATACTTTTGTCAAATGTACCAGTTTAAAAAGTGTTACTATTGGAAAAAGTGTAACTTCAATTGGAGGTGAAGCTTTTTTTAATTGTACAAGCTTAAAAAGCATTATCATACCTGCGAGCGTTACAAATATAGCGGAAGGCGCTTTTGCTTATTGCTATTATTTAACAGGAGTTTACATTGAAAGTGAAACGCCGCCTGTATTGGACGGTAATCCGTTTAATGCAAGTTCAAGTTTTAGCGTCTCAAAGGATACGCTCTATGTTCCCAGTGCTAATGCTAAAGCAAGATATGAAGCTTCAAATTGGAATGACTTTTTCAGCGTAATCACAGAAAAAAAGAATACTACCGGCATTAATTCTGTTTCATACAAAACAACGGTAAGTATTATTAAGGGTATTTTAGATGTTGATAGCCCTTTGTCAGAAACTATTAGCGTCTATTCTGTAAATGGCTCTTTGCTATTTGAAGTTGAAAAGAAAATAGGCAAAGTAAGTTTCAACATTCCTATAATACAGGGGATAATAATAGTTACCGGAAGCAGCGGTTGGACACGAAAAATAATTACAGGTTGATATTTTGTCAACCTGCCCCATATCTTCGAGTACTTTTAGTAGGTTCATACTTAGTTTCACTTATAGAAATCGACTTATAATCAGCAATATAGGATTAAAGCCGCCTCAATATCGGACACAGTTTTTTACTATGACTTTCTATGTCTCATGCTAACCGCTGTGTAGTCCTAATTGAATGAGATACAAATTTTATTCTTTCGATACTTGAATGATTAAATATGTTTTTTGCACGATTTCCTTGCGTATAGTCGCAGATTTCTGAGTTTCTAACTTATAATACTACTGAAAGACAGATACTTGTTAAAATCGACTTTATTTAAGTCATCAGATATTTATACCGTATTGCTTTGCATAATGAAAGAATGTACCGATGTGAATGCTACTCATTTTTTCCATACAATGAGTATATTGGCGGTCTGCATTTGGCTGATGATATGAGTTACAATGACGGCTAACCTCGTGAAAGTAAGACCGCCCTCGTTCTCCAAATTCGTTGGCAAGTGCAGCACCAATTTCAATCCATTGTTTATAATCACCTGTAATATCAATTTGTCTTTTTGATATTTCACGTATTACCGCTTCTACTTTAGCTTTAGTATCTTTAAGATAAGAGTTAGACACTTTATTCG
>WQUF01000497.1 GCA_009785875.1 Oscillospiraceae bacterium
ATTTTGTTGACAAGTGGAATGAAAGAGAATGAAGCTATTGAGATTATGGCAGAACCAGATAAGATAGTAATCGTTAAAAGAAAACAGCAATCGCTTGTTGAACAACTTGAAAACTACAAAGGATTTTACAATGCTACAAATGAGGACAAGGAATGGTTAGAAAGTGAACCAACAGGTGGCGAGCTGTGGTGAAAAATTATGTGCCAAAACAAGGAGATATTATTTTTGGGAATTTCTCACCAACGGTTGGAAAAGAAAAAACTGGTAAAAGACCTGCTTTAGTTGTTAGCATTGATTTATTATCAAAAACATCTTCTTTTGTATTAGTTGCACCCATAACAACTGGAAAATATGATTACCCTACTCATGTATCATTAGATGACAGAACAAAGACTAAAGGCGTTATTCATGTTGAGCAGTTAAGATGTTTTGATTATACCGGAAGAGAAATTATAAAGATTGAAACTTGTCCTATGGATATAAGATTGAAAGTGCATGAGTGCATAGCTACTTTAACAAATGTGATATGAAAAAGAAAAAATATGTACAAGTATATTAGAATATGTTAATATTAATAGGTCTACATCAAATATATTTGATTTTTCAAAGGAGGTGCTTTTAGATATGGGCTGACAATATGCAATAACAAAGTCATGGATTGACGAAAAAACATACACTGAGAAATCTAAAAGAAACTTTCAAGGAAATATGGAAGCTTAGAAAAGAAATAAATATGAGAAAGGAGAAGCTGCTAAACAAAATATTCAAATAGCTAGTTTAGGATTTACACCTTTCTTAGCTGCATATCAAATATTATTTAAATGATACATTAAAAAAAGGAAATTTTAGTTTTGAATATATTTGTTCATATTTCAAGTAGCACAAGAAATTTTGTTACAAGAAGTTAATATTGAAAAAGTAAAAGAGGATGCTGAAGAATTTTATAGAAATGGAACTTTTTTTTGCTCAGAGGCCATAGTAGCATCCATTAGAAAAAATTTAGCACCACAAATGCCGGAGGAACTTATAGCAGCAGCATCTGGGTTCCCTGTAGGTGTTGGCAGATCCAGATGTATGTGTGGGGCTATATCAGGTGCGGTAATCTGTTTAGGATATCTTTTCGGAAGGACTCAAGCTGGTGATGGCTCTAGAAGTGAAAAATGTTTAAAGCTTGCAAACGAGCTTCAAGAGAGCTTTCGCAAAAACCATAAAGGAGTATTGTGCTGCAGTGTTCATACTAAAGGAATGGACATGGCGAGTGGAGAACATAAAGAACAATGCATATCTTTCACTGGTGAAATGGCTGCAAAGACTGCTGAGATTGCTGCAAGGGAACTTAATATCCCAGTTACAGGTCACGGTGACACTAAATGAAATTTTTAAAAAAAGTTCCTTTGGCTGTTAGCGGTTTGGCTTTATCTATTGCTGCTCTTGGAAATTTATTATAATGCATGGTATATAATCATCGTCATCCACGTTTTTATAATGCTGTATTTCGTTATAAAATTTGTGATGAATTTTAAATTGCAGAATGTTTATCCAAGCTGGTTCTTAATTTCTGTAGGTTTTGTCACTGCAAGTGTTACAAGTGTCGCAATGAATGCAAGACCAATTGGAAAAGCGATGTTTTATCTAGGGTTTATTCTTTATTTTATCATGTTACCAATAGTTATATACAGGATGGTAAAAATAAAACCTCTTCCAGAACCAACGCGCCCAACTATAGCCATATTCACCGCTCCGATGAGCCTTTGCATAGCAGGATATATGGCAGCATTTGAAGAGCCTAATATTATATTCATTTTTATAATGCTAACAATTGCAGTTGTGAGCTATATATACGTAACAGTGAACATGGTGTTTTTAATTAGATTGAAATTTTATCCAACCTATGTTGCGTTTACTTTTCCTTATGTTATCAGTGCAATTGCATTTAAATCTGCAAACGCTCTGCTTGTAAAAAATGGATATGGCTTTTTCTCATTTGCTCCAATAGTTTCAGAGTGGATTGCGGTTATCATAGTGGCTTATGTTCTGGTTAGATATGTGCTATTTTTGGTTTCGGCACCTTTATCAATAAAAAAGGCAGGATAAATTTTTATATTAAATTATATACCTCTCATTAAAATGGGAGGTATTGTAATTTTATCGCTTATTTTTTATTTTTTAGTATATAATAATGCTATGTATGTTGCGATTAAGTATATGGTGTATTTAATAAATTCAATATACTTTAGATATTCTTGAAAGGGGAGTTATATAAAATGAAGCATAACAACTTAAATAGAAATGTAAAAGTTCTTCTTCTGTTATTTTGCATTGTTTTGACTTTTTGCTCAATTCAAGCAACAATTAGAGCCAATACTTATACTACATCATCAGATATCCAAATCCTTCTAGACAGATTTATTTCTGGTAAATTAAAAGACATAAGCTATTGCAAAGATATAATATCAACTAATCCTGAAATTGGGAATACGGTAGATTCGACTTCCAATATAACCATATCCTTCAAGGATGATATGGACTCTGAGTCGTTTACAAATGGAACTATTATCATATACGAATATAAGCATAGCAGCATTATTACAGATCTTTTTAATATTAATTATGATCATAAGAAGAAACAATTGTCTATTAACTTTAAAATTGATGGTAACAGCGTTGGTACTGCTAATTCAGTCGTAATTTTTCTCACAAAAGATATTAAGCGTCAAAATGGAACTCATTTAGATAGTGATTTTTTCTTTATTTATTATACATAGACTTGTTTATCGACTCATAAATTTGATAAAATATGATATAAAAAAAAGAGATTGATTTAGCTTTTGTTTTTAGATGAATTAGAATACAATTTATGGTGATACTTTCAAAGGTGTCACCTTTAGTAAATATGTTTATAAATAAGAGATACTTATATTATTTGTTGATGGGAGAGACATTTTAGTGCGAAAAATTACTTTTGTTACAAGCAATAAGGGAAAGGTTGCGACAGCTCAGCAGTATTTTAATGAACTCAATATAAAGCTTGAAACTTACTCGTATGAATTAATTGAACCACAATCTGATGATATAACAGAAATAGCAAAATCTAAAGTGATACAAGCATATAAACTAGTAAATCAGCCTTGTATTGCACTGGATTCTGGCTTTTACATAGAAGCACTTAATGGATTCCCTAAAGCTTTTGTACACTTTGTATTAGACACGATTGGTGTAAGTGGTATACTAAAGTTAATGAAAGATGTCAACGTGCGAAATTGCGTGTTTAAAGAGTGTTTAGCTTATTATGATGGTAGTAATATGGAGTATTTTTACTATAATCACGAGGGCTTTCTTTCGGAAAAAATGCTTGGAACTGATAATCCCGAAAAGTGGAGCGATTTATGGTATATCTTTATTCCGAATTGTTCAGTAGATGGCAAGACTTTGGCACAATACACATTAGAAGAAACTCATGAATGGCAAAAAAACACTGATTCCTCATTAAAACAATTTGCAAAATGGTATAACTTCAAAGATTATTTATAGATGGTGTTTAAGGTGGATGATCAATATGACATTATCAAAAAAAACCTACAAAGCCCTCGACGCACTACGGCTGGTGTTTCAAGTGTCGCCTGTTTGTACGGCACTGCATGTATTCCTATCGATAATACAGGCCATCATGCCAACAGCAGCCACAGCATTAACCACTGCTAATTTCGTGGATACAGCCACCACTATATTACATGGCGAGCGTCCGCATGACGACATTTACATGCCACTTATCCTACTGCTGTTGGCACTGGGTCTATTCACCACTGTCGGCGCAGTTGTTCAATTGGTCAGTTCACGCATTAACATAAACCTTCAACATAAATTGAAACCGGCATTGGTCCAGATACACTCTGCGCTGGACTTCAAGCATATCGAAAATGCCGAAAGCTGGGAGCTGATCTCACGCATATCACGTGATCCGGTGAAGTCTATAATGGATGGTTTTGGTGCTTTTATGCAGTTTATGCAGATCGTCGTCAGTGTCACCTCAGTATTAATTTTAATCGTAACACAAGTTTGGTGGGCGGCTATTATTATCATAGCTTTTTCAACGCCCATGTTCTGGCTTTCCATGCGGGCTGGTAAGAAGAATTATCAAGCTGGGCGAGAAGCCGAAAAGTTCAACCGTCGCACAGAATATCTAGATGAAGTGTTAACTGGGCGTGATGCGGTGGACGAACGCACCCTCTTCGGCTACGGAGATGCAGTAAATAAAAGTTGGTGGAAGCAGTATGAAGCCGGACGCATATTGCAAATAAAAGTAACCGCCAAGATGTTCCTAATCACTAAGGGTTCAAGTATGCTTTTAGCCTTGATAGCTTTATTAGCAGCACTGACGCTGATCAGTCCAGTTGTGTCGGGTCATTTGAGTGCTGGCATGTTTATGGGTATCGTGGGCGCAGTATTCGGCATGATTAACCAATTGGGATGGCAGATGTCATATTCACTGGAAAACATTTCAAAAGTGAGCGAGTATATGAAAGACCTGACTGCATTTGTCGGGTTAAGCGAAGCCGAAAGCTCATTGAGTGAACCTGATACCGAGCCTATAGAGTTTAACTCATTAGAATTTCGCAATGTCCGCTTCAAGTATCCAAGCGGTGATCGTTTTATACTGGATGGATTATCCTTTACGTTAAAAGCCGGAAGTCACTATGCTTTTGTGGGCAGGAACGGTGCGGGTAAGACCACTATCACAAAGCTATTGACTGGCCTATACACTGAATATGAGGGTGAAATCCTAATCAACGGAAAAGAATTACGGATGTATCCAGCAAGCACGCTCAAAGCATTGTTTTCCGTTGTGTATCAAGATTTTGCCAAGTATTACATACCTCTCAAAGATAACATAGCATTAGGCGATGTTTCAGGAACCAAGACAGATGATAAAATAACAGATGCTGTGATGCAAGCCGGACTTGGTGAAATGATTGCGAAATTGAAGAACGATATCGATACCCCTTTGGGAAAAATATCAGAGGATGGACAGGACATATCAGGGGGGCAGTGGCAGCGAGTGGCTATTGCTCGGTCGCTTATCAGTCGTGCTCCGGTCAAAATGTTGGACGAACCCACTGCTGCTCTCGACCCTATCGGCGAGAGCCAAGTATACAGCGAATTTGAAAAGCTAATGCGTGGTAAAACAACAGTGTTTATCAGCCACCGCCTCGGCTCAACAAAGCTTGCTGATGAGATTCTGGTCATCGATGACGGAAAGATTATCGAACGTGGACCGCATGACAAGCTGATGGCAGCGAACGGACAGTACGCCATGATGTTCGAGGCGCAGCGAGGGTGGTATCAATGAGTACGGAAAAGAAGAAATACCCATTTTTTAAAACTATGCTGAGAGTTATACCAATACAGTATAAGTCTACGCCTTGGCACTGTGCAATCAATAATTGTATAGGGATCTTTCATGGACTGAGCTTTTCTCTTGCGGTCATTGCGACACAGAATCTGTTTGATGCGATTTCCAATGCTGCTATAGGTAAGGCTGGTTTTTTAGACTGCTTGATTCCGATAATTGTATTAGCTGGTATCACATTTTTTCAACAAATAATAAACGGTGCACATAATTTTCATGCCACTGTCATGTTAGGTAAATCATCAGGAAAAATCTCAGTCATTCTTCACCGTAAACTCCTGCGCATAGATCCAGCGCAATATGAGGATACCGATTTTTTAGATGATGTGAACAAAGCTAGAGAAGGTGCTAAAGTGGCACCGAATTTCGGTATCAGTTTATCTAATCTATTGTTTTTTTATAGTTCCTATTTCGCTTCCATAGGTATGTAATAAATATAATGCAAGAAATATTCAATTTCCATATCAGCTCATTGAACCGTGATGTTGGTAAAGTTGCAAACTTTGTCCGTATGCTCGATATGCCGGAGAGAATAAGCACAGATGGGACATTGGACTTCACTAAAGGCATCATTGCAGAGAATATCAGTTTCACTTATCCTGGCAGGGACAACTTCGCTGTTAAAAATGTATCACTGACCATAGCTTACGGAGAAACCATTGCCATCGTCGGTGAAAACGGTGCTGGTAAGAGTACTTTGGTGCGTTTATTAACAGGGATTTATCGTCCGTCTGAAGGCAAGGTGACGGTAGGTGGGCTAGATACGAACAAGATTGCCCCGAAATCTGTGTATCAGGGTATATCAGGAGTATTTCAAAAATATCAACGTTATAAAATGACACTGGAGGAAAACGTAACTATCAGCGATACAGATATGGAGATAGACAGAGCAAGGGTAGAATCTGCGCTCAAACAAGCAGATGCGGAACTTGATATTGAACTTGATGCCATGTTGTCGCCGGAGTTTGACGGCATCGACCTTTCCGGTGGACAATGGCAACGAGTGGCGATAGGTCGAGGATTGTATCGGACGAGCGGTTTTATCGTGCTAGACGAACCAACATCTGCTATTGATCCGATTGAAGAAACGCAAATATATGAGCAATTTCAGCGGTTGGCAAAGGGGAAGTGCGCTGTTGTGGTGACACACCGACTTGGCTCGGCTAAGCTAGCGCACCGAATCGTTGTTATGGACAATGGGGAGATCGTTGACGTGGGGACACATGATGAACTTTTGACTCGTCCGGGCAAATACGCAGACATGTGGGCTGCGCAATCGCAATGGTACGAGAGATGAAATTAAATTTAATTCAAACAATTATGTTCCGAGGATATGCGAAAAAGGGTTTACTGGGTACAATGGCAGGATGGATAAGAAGTCTACAGGAATTGGACTTTATCTTTGTAAGACCATATTGACAAAACTTTCTCATACCCTTTCTATCGACTCAGAGGTTGGAAAAGGGACCAAGGTTACAATTGGATTTCCTATGGAAGAGATCGAATTTTTGTAAAATAAATAAGGCACGTGACAAAAATATAATATTTGGTATATACTATGTTATATACTAATTAATACGAGGTGTTGATTATGCTAATTGCTAAAATATTTCAAAATGGACAAAGCCAGGCAGTTAACCTACCAAAAGAGTATAATTTTGAAGGTGATGAAGTTTGCATTAAGAAAATCGGGGATTTAGTCTTATTGTTCTCACCAGATAAAGAATGGGATATATTTATGAGCGGTATAAATGGCTTTTCTGATGATTTTCATGTTGAAAGACTTAATGATGTGCCAGAAAATCGGGTAGTGTTATGAGTTATATTCAAGTTATCTCATAATATAAAGAGAAAGTAGGTATGCTAAATGCATGTTATTGAATTTAAAGATGAGTTTGATGAAGATACCGGTATTTGCTCTATCTGCGGAGCTGATACAAATCTTACAGGTTGGAATGAAGAAAAGGGTTTGAGTAGATTTGAGTGTGAAAGTTGTGGTGCAATATTTATCTATGACGAGGATTATAATAAAACCATAGTCAAGGGCGAAAAAAGAAACTGGGAAAAATTCATGACAGAAAATATGACTTTTCCTTTTAATGGTGTTATAGCTGAAGCCCAAGGTAACATCTTTTCTGAAGAAAAGGGACCTATTAATTATGGTGATAAGGTTATTGTCAAAAAAGTAGTTGGAGAAGATGATTTGTATGGTGTTATAGTGGAAATAAAACTTGGTAAAAAAAGTTATGATTTTCCACTCTGTGATATAGCTGCTTTAGATGAAAAGTCTGCTAATTATAAGATTTTGGATAATTATAGAGTTTGGTTTGCTAACTGTCAGTAAAAGGTATAGATTCATAGACTTCAGAATTATTATAAGAAGAAAAAATAACATGGTTCCTTTTTCCATAATAGAACACATACTGAGGAATACAAAAATAGTAATTTAGGATCATTTTACTTCGGAATAGTATAGTTCCACATATCTAAAAAATCGATTGATTATCGTCATGGTGACGAAGTAGTCGTCACCGTGATGATAATATACAATATTATTATGAAAGGAAAAGTACTATGAATAATGAAATCATTTTTAGGCACGGTGACATTGCAATTTTGGATGAAATAAAAGAATTATGGGAAGAGCTTAATAAACATCACCTTGAAAAATCACCCTATTTTAAGCATCATTTTGAGAATTATACATTTGAAAAAAGGAAAGAATCCATTATTAAAGAAGCCAAAAATGGAAAAATACTTGTGATAATAGCATATGATAATAATAAAAAGATAGGTTATATTGTATCCAGCGTAAAAACTAATATA
>WQUF01000498.1 GCA_009785875.1 Oscillospiraceae bacterium
CAAGGTTAATTTGTATATTAATAAATTATTTTTTTACACGATTGAAATAAAATATGGTAATAATTTACAATAATTTACTGTTTTAATTGCTATAATTAATTTAGAAATTTGATTTTTGGGGGAGAATATATATGCAACAAAGAACAGAAATAATTCCATATAAAAGAGCGGAAAATAAAGGAAAGAATTCTTTAAGAAAAGAACTAGTAATAGATAAGGAATATTTGATATATGCTTCCGTGCTCATATGTAGTTTTTTAATTTCAAGAGTGACTTTTATAAAAGGGTATGATAACAGATATTATTACACTTCTGGTATTGCCATTATGATTGCTTCTATTTTAATAAATAGGAAAAATTTAAGTCTAATTGTTTTGTTTGGATCAATAATCGGTTATTTAACATTAGCATCCGATAAATTGGATACTGTAGTTGTTTTCATGGCTATTACAGTTGTGATTTTTTTATGCGATAAACTACTAAATGTCAAGAATACAGCTGTTAAGCTTTTAATAAACTTTATTTTTTTTATTGCAATTATGGTACCATATGATATTATTTTCGAAAATTTTTCCATAGCTACCATATCTATAGATATTCTATGGAAAATTGCTTCAATTATTCCTATTTTTGCAATTTCTTATTGTGCTTTTTACGAAATGGAAAATAAGAAAAATGTGACATCATTAAAATACGAAAATTTAATTGTAATATCCCTTATTGCAGGGTTTATAGTGCTTGGTATTGGCGATTTTTCTATATATGGAGCAAAGCTGGCAAACATTATAGGGCTTTCTATCCTTATTATTTTGGCTTTTTCACTTCAATCAAGTGCTGCAAGTCTCTTTGGCTTAATATATGGTGCTATTGTAGGTATCAATACTACCAGTTTTATAGTTTATTCAGGGCTCTACGGAATTACTGGTTTTGTGATAAATACTTTTAGAAATATTTCAAAATATATTGTAGCTGTTTTGTTTTTTGTAGGATTTTTATTTTTAAATGCTTTAATAAATAATTCGACAAATATTACATTTATTGATATAGCACTTGCAACGTGTATTTTTTTATTAGTACCTCAAAAGCAAATTAAAAATATTTTGGCAAAAGACGAAGAAAAGCTGGATAAGCCCCTTGAAGATGCCTATTTAAATGAATTAAAAACTTTTTACACGAGTAAAATAGATAATTTTAGCAGTGTATTTAGAAATATGAATAAGACCATAATTAATATGAATAAATCTATAGAAGAAAATATTAAAAGTGATGATCAAATAATCGAAGAAATAATAGCGACTAGATGCAACGATTGTGTTCTCCGAAACACATGCTGGAAAAAGAATCTAGCTCAAACATATAATATTTTTAAAAATATTCTTCAGAGTTATAGAGAACAAGGCTCTATATCCATTGACGAAATTGAAAGAAAATGCATAGACTATAATAACTTAATTGGTAATTTTGAAAAGCTAATAAGCGAGAATATGAATTATAATATTTGGAGCAAAAGGTTAAATGATAACAGGACAATACTTGCTGATCAAATGATGAACATGTCTGATTCCCTTAAGGTCATGTCTGAGGAACTTGAAGAAGGCATTATATTTAGAAAAGATATAGAAAATAATATAAAAAATAAATTTGATGAAAATAGGATAAACTATTTAAACATAACCTGTATTTCAAATTCCACAGGTAGAATTAAAATAAATATCACTTTAAATGATTCAAATGAAATTCTCGATAATATAAACAGTCTAAATTTTATTATAAATGAAGCGACTAAAAATAATTTTTATTTATCTACTAAAAAAGATAATAATTATAAAGATGAGGTTTTAATCTTTGAAGAAACTCCAAGATTTCATATAGTTTCTTCTGTAAAATCCATTGCTAAAGATGGTGAAGATGTAAGCGGAGATAGCTACATTTGTGAAAAAATAAAAAGTGATAAGATGGTCACTATCATCAGCGATGGTGTAGGATCAGGGAAAAATGCGATGACTGAAAGCAAAGCTGCTGTAGATATAATGGAAAGCTTTTTGAAATCCGGCTTTAACAGCATAACTGCACTTACAATGATAAATTCAATAATGTCCATTAATTTTTCGCAAAATGAAATGTTTTCTACATTGGATCTATCCGTTGTTGATCTATACAGTGGTGAAATGGAAATGGCTAAATTAGGAGCTTCTCCAACATTTATTAAAAATGGTTCTGATGTTGAATTCATCCATTCCAAGAGCCTTCCAATGGGTATTGTTGATAAAATAAATGTTGATATTATTAAGAAAACATTACATAATGGTGATATGATTATCATGATTTCTGATGGAGCACTGAGCAGTTCAGATGGTAAAGGCAATTACGCCTGGCTTTGCAATTTCTTAAAGAAGAGCATTGCTACAGATACTCAAAGCTTGTGCAATGAAATAATGGATAAGATAATGGAAACAAATGAAGGAAAAATAATAGACGATATAACAGTAATTGTAGAAAAAGTATTTAAGATTTTTTAGTGAAACATTCTGCTTTTGGAGGACATATGTACGATAGATTCTTAAAATTTATTTTTGAAAATGAATTGGTTTTAAAAGATGATAAAATTATACTTTCAGTATCAGGTGGAGCAGATTCAATGGTTATGCTTCACTTGTTCTTGCGTTTAAGGGAAGATTATAAAAATGAAATTGCTGTCTGCCATATTAATCATGGTTTAAGAGGAGAAGAATCCGATGGTGATGAGGATTTTGTAAAAAAATTTTCTTTAGATAATGGTATTATTTTTTTTAGTAAAAAGGTTTATATCGGTGAAATCTCAAGGCAAAAGAAGATGACCATAGAAGAAGCTGGAAGATTTATTAGGTACGATTTTTTAAATGAAATTTTAAACA
>WQUF01000499.1 GCA_009785875.1 Oscillospiraceae bacterium
TATAATCCATAGTGCTCATTAAAAGATAGGATGGACTTGTGGTTATGAACATATTAAAATACATGTCGACTTTTTTCTCTAAGAGTTTATTATTTAAGTGGAGAAAAGAAGTTTGTCCTAAGCTTGGCATTGTCTTATGAGGACTCATAGAAACCAAATCTGCTCCTAATTTTACTGCCGATTCTATCATTAATTCATGAACTCCAAAATGAGAACCATGAGCAGAATCAATTATCACATAAATTCCTTTTGATTTAGCATAAGAAATTGCGCTTTTTATCTCAGACACGCTCCCAAAATAAGTTGGATATGTTAAAATCATACCTTTTAAATCTGGATTTTCATCTATTTTTTCTATTAAAGTTTTAACATTTAGAGATAAATATATTCCATATCTTTCATGGACTTCCCTCTCAAAATACACGGGCTTTAATTTCCTCAGCTTAATCAAATTATATATTGAAATATGGCTATTCCTTTCGATTAAGACTTCATCATTTTCATTGAAGCAAGAAAATCCAGCAATAAGATTTGCGCAGCTTGTGCCATTTAAAATAAAATATGATTTATAAGATCCATAATAATCTCTCAAAGCTTCTAGAGCTTCTTTTATACAAGATTCTGGATTGTGCAGATTATCTAAACCTATACTTTCTGTAAGGTCAAAACTAAATGGATCATCATAGATTTCTTTTCCATATGCTGTATTAAAGCCTCTGCCATTTAAATGGCCAGGCATTGAAAAAGTTATTTTATTTAATTTTTTTTGATTCATAATAGCTTCTACAAGTGGTAAATTTCTCATAAAATCCCTCATCTTTAATTATTATATCATATAAGCAGCATATTTTAAAAAAATAGTATTGTTTATTAAATTACACAAATAATAAGTTTAGGTGATTTAAACAGGAGGTGAATTTCATGATTCACGAAATACATTCCAATTTATCATTGCTTAGACTAGAATTTGAAGAAATATTTTCATTTTTATATCAAAATCCTGAATTATCCTTCGAAGAAAATCAATGCATTAATTTTTTATGCGACAAACTTAGCAAGTATGGATTTGAAACTAAAAAGGACTTTATGGATGTAAAAAATTGCTTTTTAGCAGAAATAGGGTCTGGTCATCCTAAAATAGGCCTTATTTTTGATATGGATGCGAGTTTTAATGGTCATACAAAGGGAAATAATCTATCATCTGGAATTATGTGCTGCGTTGGTATATTGATGTCAAGATTAAAAGATAGCTTTAATGGCAGTATATGCTTATTTGGCTCATCTGGTGAAAATGCTTGTGGGACAAAAATAACCCTTTTAAAACAAGGTGCTTTTTCTGACATCGACTATATGATCTCTATAATGCCTTATACTAAGAACTGTGTGGATATTTTAACGCCTTCTTCTACTTCGTATAGCATCAAATTTTTAAACGAAAATGCAGATCATCTATTTAAAAATCACATGATTAAAATAATAGATTTTATAAATCATCAAAAAGATATCTCTGTATGCTGCGAAAAACTTACAAATTCTTTAGAGGATGCCCTTTTAAGCATAGAATTTAGGAGCAATAAATATTTATCCATGGATGATTTTGAAGATGAACTAGAGGATTTTCTAGGGTCAGAATTTAAAGATATGAAAGTCGACACATGTTACTACGACATGCCCTATTGCCAATTGAAAAACGATGAAACCCTTAAAAAAATAATCATAACTAATTTAAAGCAGAGCGGAATAATCAATTTTGAAGAAAATGAAAGCATTGACTTCCCTCTTAGCCTTGGAAATGTAAGCACTCAAATACCAACATATGTTGCAGTCATCGATGTTTGTGAAAATAAGGATGTAAAATTCGACACTAAGGAATTTTATCAATGTACAAATTCATTTTATGCAAAAGAGCAGAGCTATAAGGTTATGGAAGCGATCTCTCTATCCATTGGAAATATTATGAATATATCTTAGTGGCTAGTGGTTAGTGACTAGCCTCTAGCCTCTAGCCACTGGTCACTAGCCACTAGCCACTAGCCACTAATATTCTATATTAATGATTCTTCTAGTATTTCAAACCCCTCGTCAATCTCTGTTTCATTCACAATCAATGGTGGTACGAAGCGCAGTATATTTGCTCCTGCGTTTATAATTAATAATCCATTCTCCAAGCATTTATCCACAATTGCTGCAACCGGCTCCTTAAATTCAGCTCCCATAAGAAGTCCTACTCCTCGAACATCTATGATTGTTGGGAATTTATCCTTAAGTGCTTCCAGCTTTTTTAATAGATACGCCGAAACTCTCTGAACATTTTCCAAAACTCCTCCATGAAAAAGCTCATCTACGACTACATTTGCAGCAGCTGTCGCAAGCGGATTCCCTCCAAAAGTAGAAGCATGATCCCCAGGTCCAAATGCTGAAGAAAACTTTTCCTTTGCTAAAACTGCGCCTATAGGCACGCCTCCAGCTAATCCCTTAGCCATTGCTACAGCATCTGGACAAATATTATAATGCTCGTAAGCGAAAAAGTGTCCTGTACGTCCAACACCGCATTGAACCTCATCAAATATTAGCATGATATCATGCTCATCGCAGAACTGTCGCACTTTTTTAAGATATTCTTCATCTGCAGGTCGAATTCCTCCTTCACCTTGAACAGGTTCCAAAAGAACTGCGCAAGTCTTCTCACTGGCTAAATTCAAGAGGGAACCAAAATCGTTGAAATCTGCCTGCATAATACCTGGCACTAATGGATCCAGACCTTTTTTGTACTTATCCTGTCCAGTAGCAGTAAGTGCTCCAAAGGTGCGACCGTGGAACGAATTTTTCATTGCAATTATTTCATAGCGTCCTGGATGATTCTTGCTAGCGTATTTTCTAGCAAGCTTCAT
>WQUF01000500.1 GCA_009785875.1 Oscillospiraceae bacterium
TGTCTAACTTAAAGTATGTAAAGGAAATAGCATACAATTTTAAATTAGATTCATTAAGTTCTATGGATCGAGATGATTTAATAAGCATTGGGATAATAGGGTTAATCGATGCAGTCATGACTTACGATGAAACGAAGAGCATGAAATTTAAAAATTACGCTATGCTTAAAATTAAAGGCGCAATGATAGATGAACTTAGAAAGAATAGCTTAATACCGGGATATAAATATAAGCTTATAAAAGAATACTTAAATTGCTTAGATGATCTAAAAAAAGGAAAAGCTCAAGATTTAACTAAATTGAATATAGCAAAAAGGATGAACTTAAGTGTAAAAGAAATAGAAAAAATTGAAAGCAATCTTTCCTTTATCAATATGATTAGCATAGAAGAAATAATAGAAAGCGAAAATTTTGAAATAAAGAGCAATGAATTGACCCCTGAAGAGCATTATTTTAAAAAAAGAGAATTGAGCTTTTTAAGCAAATCCTTAGAATCTTTGACGAAAAAAGAAAAGGAAGTTTTATATCTATATTATTTTAAAGGTTTAAGCTTAAAGGAGATAGGCATAAGGATGGATCTAACTGAAGGACGGATATCGCAAATAAATAAAAAAATGTTAAATAATTTAAGAAAACTATATGAAGAAAATTATGATAGTAATTAGTGAAGGGATTTTATCATATATATAACTATAATAATTTCAAATTGAGGTGAGATTTTGAAATATAATTGTCCTTTTTTAGAATCACTGAATAGGAATGAAATATACCACGCTTTTAAGAATGATAGTTTTTCACTAATGAAAGAAGTGATACCAGAAGATGATACTAAATTGTACTTAAGGAATGAAAGCATTGATCCATTTCCCAGCTTGACTGAAAATGAAATAACTGTTAGCTTTATACCTTTAAGAGAATTGATTGAATGATAGTTTAAAGAACTTGGAAAACCCAAGTTCTTATTTTTTTGTTAAATTGTCCACTGATCATGTATGACTCCAACAATATACCAATTGCTATCTTTTTCTTCAAATACTAAACGGAGACTTCGCCAATCCATCCCTTCGTATTGAGGATCGAAGCCTTGAAAATGGTATTCTATTATTTTAGCGTCCTTATATACATCCTTAGCATTATCTATAGAATTACCAGTTCCAATAGAGACATTGTTGCCAATCAGTGGAGCATTTATAAAATCCACATCGTATATATATTTTGCATAGTAATCGCTAAAAGTTAAATTGATATTGTCTCCCTTTCCATCTGTTACACCCCAAATATATAATTTGGTACTATTGAAAGCATCCTTTAATTCATCGATATTTAAAACAATATTTTTATCTACTTCAACATAGGCATAAGGAGTAAATCGCACACCTTTATCAGGATCAACATATCCTATAAATGTATCCATATCTTTATTTTTTAGTGCATTTAAAACGTTATTAGATATGTTTAATAGCAATGTCGCATCAGATGGTTTAGATGATTTAACAGCAGAATTTAAAGGTTCTTGTGTCTGGATTGTTATGCATCCACAAAAAGTCAAAACTAGAATTATGAGCAGCAATGGATAAAGCTTTTTCACTTTGAGGATCACCATCCTTAAAAAAATAATATCATTAATGCTATTATACACACCAGCGAAGCAGAAATCCACAAAATATGGATCTTAATTATTTATTTAGATGCTAAGTAAAAATACTTGACAATGTATGCACATTATGCTATCATGCTCATTGTGTAAATGTACTCTTTAAATATTGTTAAAAGAGGATTTAATATGGAAAATATAATTAAATATTCATTTCTCTTAGATATATATGGGAATCTTTTGACAAAAAAGCAGCTGGATATCATGAAATATTACTTTGAAGACAATCTTAGTTTAAGTGAAATTGCAAAAAATGAAAATACATCAAGGCAAGCTGTTTTTGATATGATAAAAAGAGGGGAGAAAATTCTAAATAAATACGAAGACAATCTATCTTTATTTAGCATCCATTTAGAAAATAAAAAAATAATCGATAAAATATTTGAAAATTTAGAGAAGATAGAGACAGATGAGAATATAATAACAATAGAAGAGATAAAAAAATTAATAAAAATTTTAGGTAGGTGATGCTTTTATGGTGTTTGAAGGTTTGTCAGAAAAACTTCAAGAGACTTTTAAAAAGCTTAGGGGCAAGGGAAAACTTTCAGAATCAGACATAAAAGAAGCTATGAGAGAGGTTAAACTTTCCCTTTTGGAAGCTGATGTTAACTATAAAGTGGTAAAAGACTTTATAAATAAGGTTACTGAAAAAGCAAATGGAAAAGAAGTCATGGAAAGTCTGACACCGGCCCAAAGCGTGATAAAGATAGTCCACAATGAATTGAAGGATTTAATGGGGACAAATGACAGTAAAATCAATTTTTCAGATAAAGGCTTTACTGTGATAATGATGGTAGGACTCCAAGGTGCAGGCAAAACCACCATGGCAGGTAAGCTTGCTCTTTATTTTAAAAAGAAGAACAAAAAACCTATGCTATGCGCTTGTGATATCTATAGACCAGCTGCTATTAAACAGCTTCAAGTTGTTGGCTCGAGCATCAATATACCTGTTTTCTCTATGGGGAACAAAGAAAATCCTATAGAAATAGCTAAAAAGGGTGTGGAGAGTGCTAAAAATTCTGGATGCAATATTTTAATCATAGATACAGCAGGAAGATTACATATAGATACAGAGCTTATGGAAGAATTAAAGGGCATTGAAAGGGAAGTAGCACCATCTGAAACCCTTCTTGTACTAGATGCTATGACAGGACAAGATGCTGTAAATGTAGCTGAAAGTTTTAATAAAGAAATCGATCTAACAGGTTTAATCCTTACAAAGCTCGACAGCGACAC
>WQUF01000501.1 GCA_009785875.1 Oscillospiraceae bacterium
GAGAGCAAAATTGCAATAAATAAAAGCAGAGCTATAGTTGAAAAGGTTCTCCAGGAAGAAAAATTTGCATATGGCATATCTACTGGCTTTGGAGATTTTAGCAAGATTTTTATCGATAAAGATCAAAGGCAGAAGCTTCAGCGAAATCTCATACTCAGCCATTCTGCAGGGGTAGGGGATGTCCTTTCTGAAGATGTGGTCAGAGCGGCCATGCTATTGAGGATAAATTCTCTTTCAAAAGGATATTCTGGCATACGCTTATCCACAGTTGAAAAATTAATTGAATTGTTAAATAAAGATATATATCCTTTTGTCCCCTGCAAAGGCTCAGTTGGTGCTAGTGGCGATTTAGTACCTCTATCTCATATTGCTTTAGCGATGTTAGGGGAAGGAGAAGTTTTTGTAAATGGTAAATTAGTACCTGCAAAAGAGGCTATGGATAAAGCTGGCATTAGTACTATAGAACTTGCTGGAAAAGAAGGTCTGGCTCTTAACAATGGAACTCAAGTTATGACTGCAATAGGAGCCCTTGTGTGGTACGACGCAGCTAATTTAATGAAGATCTCTGATATCGCTGCAAGTTTATCATTAGAAGCTTTAAAAGGCACCCGTACTTCTTTCGATAATAGAATAGCCCAAATAAGACCTCACAAAGGGCAAATTGCTACAGCTGAAAATGTATTAAAATTAACAGAGGATAGCTCAATAATTGCATCCCATGCCAATTGCGATAAGGTGCAGGATGCTTACTCATTGCGCTGCGTTTCACAGGTTCATGGAGCTTCTAAGGATGCTTTAAGAAGAATCTATGAAGCCCTTGATGTAGAAATCAATTCTGTAACAGATAATCCATTGATCATGCCTGAAACAGGGGAGATAATATCTGGTGGCAATTTTCACGGACAGCCTATAGCTCTTGTAATGGACTATATAAAGTTAGCTATAGCAGAGATTGGAGACATTTCAGAGCGCAGAATCAATAGATTGGTAGACCCTCATTTAAGTGATTTGCCTCCATTTTTAACAGCTTATCCTGGAATTGATTCGGGATTTATGATTGCTCAATTTGTTGCAGCATCTTTAGTTTCAGAAAATAAAGTGCTTGCACATCCAGCATGTGTAGATTCCATTCCAACTTCTGCAAATCAGGAAGATCATGTGAGCATGGGGACAATAGCGGCAAGGCAATCTAGAGAGATGCTGGAAAATGTAAGAAATGTTCTGGCTATTGAACTTTTAGCTGCAGCACAGGGAATTGATTTTCTAGATCCACTTAAACCTGGTATCGGCACAAGCGCAGCTCATGATTTTATTAGAAAAATTGTCCCTCACTTGGAGGAAGATAGAATACTATATATAGATATTAAAAAGATATATGATATTATTTCTAATGGATCCTTATTAAATGAAGTTGAAGAAGCTGTTGGGAAAATAGCTTGCATATAGAAGAAAATTATAGCTGCCAAATGAATGGTAGCTATAATTTTAAGTATCCTTATTGACAATCTCAGTGGATTTTCCTAAAACATAAATTGCATAGTAATTTTGTTTTGAAAGTCTCTCTTTAAATTTCCCAAGTTTCCTTGGCTTTTCAAATATAGAAACGTTAAATTCAGTTTTTAATTCTTTTCCAAAGTTTATGGCATCTACGATCTCATCTTTATCATGAATAACAGCTACTTTTTTCCTCTCATTTGGAATCTGAAATCCATTTTCTTTTAAAATGCTAAAGATTCGCTCAAATCCAATTGAGATTCCAACAGCAGGGATTGTTTCGCCAATGAATTTACCGATTAAATCATCGTATCTTCCACCGCCTGCTATTGATCCTTTATAATCTAAGCTTTCAATTTCAAAAATCGGTCCAGTATAGTACCCTTGACCTCTTACTAAAGAAATATCGTATTCTATTGAATGGGATAATTTACTTAAGCTACTGATTATGAATTCTAACGTATCGGTATATAATGGATTCTTGCAATAATTTTTAACGTGTTCTATGGTCAAATCTTCTATGCTGAATATTTCCATAAACTTATTTACTACATCATCGCTAAAATTTTTTTTTACTAATTCATTCTCCACACCTGATAATCCAATTTTATCCAATTTGTCTATGGTAATAGAAGCAATTCCAACTTCATCATCTTTAAAACCAATGAATGATAAGATATCTTTCAGTATCCTTCTGTCATTGATCTTTACTTTAAAATTATGGATGCCTATGTTAGATAAAGTTTTGCAAGCAGTATCGATTAGCTCTATTTCTGAATTTGGTGAGGATGTACCTATTGTATCTATATCGCATTGCAAAAACTCTCTATTCCTTCCCCTTTGAGGCTGTTCTGCTCTATAAGCATTGCCAATTTGAATCACTTTGAATGGATCGGAAAGCTTTGACCTATTATTTGCATAATATCTAGATAGAGGTAAAGTTAAGTCGTAGCGCAGCCCAGTATCACTTAGTTCATCGAATTTTTGATCCTCTATGGATTTATTTAGTTTTTCTCCTCTTTTCAAAATTTTAAAAATAAGTCCTAAATTATCTCCTCCATCGCTATTCTGGAGGTTTTCAATATCTTCTAATATAGGAGTAGTTATCCTTTCAAATCCTGAAGCTTGATAGGTTTTAAGGATGATATCCTGGAGATAGTCTCTAATCAATACATCACTTGGGAGATAATCGCTAGTTCCTTTTACTGGAGTAATTTTCATCTATTTCACATCCTTTAATGGAGTGTTTCATGATCTGATTTATAATAAAATTATTAAAACAAATTAAAAATTTTATTAAAATCTTTATACGTCAATGATATTTATATTTAAATAACATTTACTCGTAAAGGCTGACCATAAGCCCATATCCCATTAGCATTGCCTTTG
>WQUF01000502.1 GCA_009785875.1 Oscillospiraceae bacterium
GGCAATTTCTTTTTTTCTTTCATAAACAGCCTCTTCTTTTTCTGCAACTTCAATTAATATATCTAATCTTTCCATTTCTGCATTCTCTATCTGTTTAATGCTCGACTTAAATTCTTCATTCATTTTTTCTTTTTCTTGTTCAATCAAATCATCAATAGTACCATAAGTTGCAACGTCTTTTTCCTTAATATCCATAATCTCATCAATCGATGTATAGGTGATTTTTTTAATTTCGCTAATATCCATATCGTTTTCTAGCATATATAAGTTCAATATTATATTAAAACAAGTTTCTAAATTATCACGCAAAATATTTTCTTATTTCCAATTTGAACCCACTCAGACTTTTGTTCTTTATTAATACGAAAATCGTATATGAGCAAATAACCTTTTTCTGCGTTTTTCATATCCATATAGCCAAGTAATTGCTTGTATGCTTTTTCTTTGCTCACCTCACCATACCAGAGTTTGAGTTCTATTATAAATTGATCCTTGTTAAAATCAACGACTATATCCATTCGCTTTGAATCAGTAAACTGACTTTCTAAATGATAAAAGCCTCTGCCATTTATCAGTGGACTAATATATGTTAAAAACAACAGCCGCCCGTGCCTCTCTAAAAATTTCTTATCCATTTCATTGTATATTTCTCTGTAATGATCAGAGAATTTTCTTAAACAAAGCTCCATATCAAAGGATTTATCTTTTATAAAATCTTTAGATGAATTCCCACTAAGCTTATCTCTAAAAATCAAAGCTGTTGAATCCTTAGATACAAAATAATTAACCATGATGATTTCAAATATCTTGTTTGAGACAATAACATTTCCACTGACCTTTTCACTTTTTATATATCCAAACATATTTCCAAACTTTATAATAGGGTTTTTGATATTAAAAGTCTCTTCCTTACCATCAATTAAAATAGGGTACAGAAAATCATATAAATCTTTATAAGCTTCAAGGTTTTTAATAAGGTCATCAGATAAAGTATCTTCTCCCTTTATAATCATTTTAACAGCTTCAATTATATTGGAATTTGACCAATCTCTATTCAACTCCTCATCAATAAGTTTACAGATATATGAAACCAAAAAAGGATATCCACTTGTATATTTATAAATTTCATTTGATATTAGCCTAGTATCCATAGGTATATTGGTTTCATTTTGATAGTCTTTAAGCATAGATTCTATTTCTTTAGGATTAAAAGACATATCCACATTAAATTTAGCTGCAATATTCCAAGGAGAATTAATAAGTTTACCTTCTGTGACCTGTGGTATATAATAACCTTCATTTATCAATTTAAGTTTTATATTTTTAATATTATATACACTTGCTAATATTACACTATGAAATGTATAATCTTTCCTATTACCTCTTGCTAAATATTTAGTTCTTAACATACCTAAAAATTCTAGAAATACTCTATTGTTGCTGGTTGCATCAACTTCATCTATCATCAAAACAATTTTTTGGTCTTTACACATATTATCAATATGTATATTTAATTTAATAAAACTATTTACATCTTTATTAAACCAAGCTTCTTTATATTCACTAGAAATATTCACTAAATTCAATGATTTTCTAATCAATTCCATAAAGCTTAAGCAAAAATTTTCTGAAGATTCAAAGCTTTCCTCTCCAATTCCTTGAAAATTGATAGAAATGACAATATATTCATCTATTAACACTCGCTCAAGACAACTTAGTGTGGTAGTTTTTCCATACTGTCTAGGACGATTTATCACAAAGTATTTACCTTTTGTGATTAACTCAGTTATTTTTTTTAGATTGTCACTTATATCAACCATATAATGGTTCTCTGGTATACATAACCCCTCAATATTAAATTCTCGCATATCATCCCTCTCCTTAATTATTCAATATTCATTTCTTTTTTTCTATTTATACAATAACACAGTATATCTTTTTATCCCCCATTTGAGTCCACTCAGTCTTTTGTTCTTTATTAATACGAAAATCAAATATGAGAGAATATCCTTCATTTGCATTTCTCACTAGTTAAATATGGTACTTTCCGTTGTAATAATCTTAATAGCTTGATATTTTTAATATCATATACTCCAGCCAATATGACGCTTAATTATTTTTTAGCTTATCACTTGTATCAACCATATTTTGAAAAACAGCTTTTATGAACTTTAGTGAATATTCTGATATGTTATCCCAACCACCATATAACTTTTAAATACCTATGGCTTTTTTAAAATTTCTCGTCACGGTGACGACTTTTATCTTTAATGTGATAGATTTTTTAATTTAACTCTTGTTGGATCTTTAAAACTTCTTCTTTAGTGAGTCCTGTAGCTTTCATAATAAAAATAATATCCATATCCATGGACAACAGGTTTTTAACAAATTCTTTCTCTTTTTCTTCAATAGCTTCTTTTTTTTCTTCTTCGATGAGTCTCTCAAATCCTGTCATGCTTAACTCCTTCCTTTTCATTCTTAAATTTTCTTCATTAATAAATTTATCTGTGGCAGTCATTAATGAGTATTTGCTCAAATTGGAATTTTAGCGACATTATGCCTAAATATCTTTTGTCATTGGCACTTTTAGTGTTCTTGATATCTGAAGTATATAGACTTGACTCTAATTTTTTTATAATCTTTTATATTTTTACCATTGTTGTATTTCCTATGAAGCAAATAGGCATACTTTAAGTATTTATTAATGTTTTCTTCAAGAAGATTTGATTCATATTCTACATCTAAAATGGGATCATCTTCCAATAAAAATACTGAATCAGCTTCATTTTCATTAACTTCAACTATAGGAAAATTTGTAGGTAACATCTCTTTTATTTTTGGGGCTTCTATACCATAAACTTTTAAGGATAAATTCCTAT